>JBBDRH010000045.1:0-1957 GCA_040905645.1 Actinomycetota bacterium | reverse complement strand
AAAGAATACTGATCCTTGAGATCCCGCAACCGGATCAGGCGATTCCCCGTGAGGCTAAGCCATTGGCCAATAGGAGATTTCACGATATGAGCATACGCCACAACTAACCTTTTTGGTATGTTCTAGCGTACTCTTGTAGGTCTAGAGTCGGATTGTGCTTTCGCGACCTGCTCGGCCACCCAGCGGTAGGTCAGGCCGATTCCTTCCCACAGGCTCGTCTGGGCTTTCCACCCCAGCGACTCGATTCGGGCATGGCTGAAGTTCCGGGACTGCACTCCGACCGGGCCGGGCACGTACCTGGGTGAAACCGACTTGCCCGAGGCGGCCACCACCGCGTCGGCGAGCTCCTGGACCGTGACGTACTCGGGACTTCCGATGTTGGCCGGGCCCTCCAGATCCGACCGCATCAAGGTGTAGACTCCCTCGACCATATCGGCCACATAGGTGTAGGAGCGCACCGCGCCGCCCGTCCCCCACACTTCGAACTCCCCTCCGTCCTGCGCCTCGGCCACCTTCCGGCACAGGGCAGCAGGCGCCTTCTCGCGGCCCCCCCTCCAGGTTCCCTCGGGCCCGTAGCAGTTCTGAAAGCGGGCGATGCGGACCGGCATACCTGTGCGTCGCCCGTATGCCTGCGCAGTACGTTCCGCGTAAAGCTTCTCCCACCCGTACTCGTTGTCGGGATTGGCCGGCACGGCATCATCTTCGGTAAGCTCGGGCTCGCCGGGAACCATGTCCCGGTAGACGCAGACCGATGAAGAGAAGAAGTAACGGCCCACGCCTGCGTTGGCCGCGGCATCGATCATGTGGATGTTGATGAGCGCGCTGTTGCGCATGATCTCGCACTCGGCAGAGTGGATGAAGCCCATCCCTCCCATGTCGGCGGCGAGCATGTAGACCTCGTCCGCGGGCGAGCCGTCAATAATCACGGCAGTTTCGCAGTCCTGCTGGTTTCTTAGGTCGAGGAGAAGGAACTCGTCTGCCTGAGTCGGAGCAAACTCATGCTCTTTGATGTCGACGCCGCGGACGATGTACCCCTCTTCCTTCAGTTTCTTGACCAGGTGGCCCGCGATGAACCCACCCGCCCCACAAACAAGTGCCCTTTTCATCCAGATCCTCTCTTCGACCTAAGCACGATAGCGTCAATCTTCAGCCGACGGCGGCGTAAATTACGAGCTCACGTACACCCTCGTCACTCGCGAGCTGATTCCGCACACGATCTCGTAGGGAATGGTGCCGATCCGATCGGCCATCTCCTGTGCGGAGATGCACTCCTCGCCCTGGCACCCTAGAATCACAACCTCCTCGCCAACCTGCACCTCCTCCTGCCCGGTATCGACGAGGAAGTGGTCCATGGTGATGGTCCCGCTGATGCGGAAGCGCCTTCCACGGATCAGCACCTCCCCGCTGTTGGTGAGCGACCGGCGCAGGCCATCCGCGTACCCGCAGGGCACTGTTGAGACGAAGCCATCCTGCTCCATGGTGTAGCGCTGGCCGTAGGAGATGGCTTCGCCCGCCTCCAGCCACTTGGTTAGGCCCACCCGGGACCTCAGGCTCATCGCCGGCTCCAGCTTCACCAGGGAAGCCAGCGCCGGGGATGGGTGGATCCCGTAAGTGACTATCCCGGCCCTCACCATGTCGTAGTGACCCTCCGGCAGCGTCAGGGTGCCCGCGGAGTTGCAGATGTGGCGGAGCAGTCCATTCGCCCGTTTGCCCAGGGAGTCGACGACCTCCGCGAACAGCTTGTGCTGCTGCTGGGTGAACGAGTTGGCGACCTCCTCGGCAACCGCAAAGTGGGTCCACAGTCCTTCCAACCGAAGCCCCTCCAATGAGTTGATCAGGTCGATGAAGGCGTTCACGCTGCCTGGCGGAATCCCGTACCGATGCATCCCCGTATCGACCTTGAGGTGCACGTTGGCGGTCTTCCCCTCCGCCCGGGAGGCACGATCGAAGGCACGAA
>JBBDRH010000044.1:9422-11952 GCA_040905645.1 Actinomycetota bacterium | reverse complement strand
CTTTCGGATGGCGATCAGGGTCGCGAAGATCGGGATGCCGAGCGAGTAGTTGTTGGTGCCGTCGATGGGATCGACGATCCAGATCGGCCCTAGCGGATCCCCCTCCAGGCCGGTCTCCTCGCCCAGGATCGCATGTTCGGGGAAAGCGTCCCTGATTCGGGCCCTGATCGCCTGCTCGATCTCTTGATCGGCGATGGTCACCAGGCTTCCGTCTGCCTTCATGGAGGTCTCCGGGTCTTTCGAGAAGTAGGACATGGAGATCTTGTCGGCAACGTCGGCCAGATCCCTGGCCAGCTCGAGCTCTGCCAGCCACGGGGCCCCGGAGCTCACGGAGCGGGGTCTGGAGCGGCCGCGCCCTTCAAATCGCCGACACCTCGAAGAGGTTGCCCAGTTCCTTGTTGGCCTGCCCCACCATCTCCGGGTTGGCGATGCTCGCCAGAGCGTAACCTCCGCCGGTGAGGTGTTCTGCGGCAACCCGCTTGAGATCTGCGACCTTCACCCCGAGCAGGCCTTTTTTGAAGCGCTCCTTCTCCTCGAGTGTGTAGCCTGCGAGGTCGTCGAAGAAGCGGCTGCGGCCTTTGGTGTCGGGCGAGAGGAGGGGGTCGACCGCGGCGCAGGAGGACAGGATGGCCTCTTTGAGGTCCTCCTCGTCGATGGCGCCTTCCGTGACGGCCGGGATCGCCGCATCCCACACCCCCAGAGTCCTGACGATATGCGGGTCCCGGTAGGAGGCGAAGGAGAAGTAGCCTGCCTCCCGGCTGAAGGAAGCCGAGGCGCCGTACGCCCCTCCCTTCTCTCTGATCTCCCTCAGCAGGTACTTGTCGTCCAGGTAGTTCGATAGGACCAGCAGCGCCGGGGCGTCGGGGTGCGTGAACCCGACCACCTTCTTGACCTTGGCGTTGTAGGCGACCGGGGCCGACGTGGTCCTCGCCTGCGGGCGCCCGGGGCCCGACCACCCATCGGGACGTCTCACGATAGGGGCGCCGGCCGGCAACGACGAAAGCAGCTCCCCGACCATCTCCCGCAGCTCCGGCAAGCTCGACTCCTCCGCGGTCAGGCAGATCTGGGGCACGGCCGCCCGCTGAAAGAGCCGAGCTTTGATCAAGTCGAGGTTGCCAATGGCCTCGCCCAGCTCCGCCGCAGACTTGTTCGACAGCCGTTTCATCTGGGTGACCACCGAAAGCCCGTTGATCCGCTCCTCGACCTGGCCGAAACGCCCCAGCGAGGCCAGCGCCAGCTTCTGCGCAAACACGTGCCCGCTCTGCAGGACCTGGGGCTCCAGGCGGCCCTTGTGCTGGCCGATCAGGTCCACCAGCCGCTCCGGATCGAACCAGGCTCCGGTGAGGACATCCTGAAAGATGTCGATGAACGGGCGGTGGTTGCGCGAGAGGGCTTTGCCCGAAATCGTGAAGGACTGCTTGAAGCCTTTGGCGGGGTCGATGGGGGAGCGCAGCATCGGAGCGGAACCGATCCCCCCGGTGTAGGTCTCCACCCGGGCGGCCAGGTCGAGGTAGTCGCTCGAGCCGGCGCCGGAGCGGGTGAGCGCATAGGCGAACAGTGAAAGGAGCTCGACCAGGGAGTCGTCGAGTCCGGAGAAATCGAACCGGACGTCCAGGTAGCTGATCCCGTTGGTCGGCTGAGGGAACAGGCCGAGAGTTGCTCCGTCGATGCGCTCGATGATGTGAGGGACGTCCTCGAACTCCATGGGGATATCGCTGATCTCCAGCGTGGGTAGGACCGACAGGTCCTGCTTCGCATCCTGCATGGCAGCCAGAGCTCGGGCTTGCTCCACGAGCGCCTGCTTCTGCTCCTCGGAAAGACCTTGCTCGATCCGGCCGAGCTTATCCAGCTCCTCCCTGGCCGATTCTGTCACCATCTGCTGATCCGGGCGGATCACTATCCGGCTGCGGTGGGGGTTCGCCAGCAGGTGCTTGCGGATGAAGCTCTCCAGGAACGGCCCCGACTCACGCTCCTGGTTCAGCCGGGCAAGGTCCTGATCGAACTGCAGCGAGCGATTGGGGTCGCCGCCGTGCAGGTATGCGGCCTCCAGCCGGTCGAAGAGCTTCAGCGCATAAGGGCTGCCGGCGTTGCTGACCTCCCGGCGCTCCAGCTCCAGGCGATGGATGGCGGCATCCACCTGCTTGCCGTCGATTCCCTCCTCCAGGACCCGCTCGAGAGTATCCAGGATCAGCTGCTCCACCTTGGTGGCATCCTCCTCCTTGACATCCTTCAACCCGGCTCCGAAGACGCTGTCCTTTGCGTAGGTCATGTAACCGGTGAGGTCGTTGAGAGCCGACCCCAGCTGCGAGTCCACCAGGGCCTTCCGCAGCGGCGAGGCCGCGTTGGCCAGAAGCACACGCTCGATCACCTCAAAGACCAGCACCTCAAAACTGTCACCGCTGGGCACGACCATCCACGCCACATGAACCTGAGCCCGGTGGGAAGGATCCTCGCTCTCGGCCAGCGGGAAGCTGTCGAACAGCTCCTGGGGTGAGTCGAACCGGGGCTGCTCGCCGATATGGACGTTGGG
>JBBDRH010000044.1:0-9412 GCA_040905645.1 Actinomycetota bacterium | reverse complement strand
AAGCGGCTGAGAACCTGAGACTCGATGGCCTCAAGAGTCTGCTCCAGGGGGAGGTTCCCGTAGGTGTAGAAGTAGGAGTTGCTCGGGTGATAGTGGCGCGAGTGAAACGCCTTCAGCCCTTCCCAGGTCAGCTCCGGGATGTGTTTGGGGTCCCCGCCCGAGTTGTAGGAGTAGGTCAGGTCCGGGAACAGGGCCCTCCCCGCAGCCCGGAACAGGATGGCGACCGGGTTGGCCATCGCCCCCTTCATCTCGTTGAACACGACGCCCTTGTAGCGCAGACCCGAGGATGGATCCTCCGGCTTCTCGAACTCCAGGCGGTGGCCCTCCTGCTTGAAAGACAGGTCGGCCAGCTTGGGGAAGAAGACCGCATCCAGATAGATCGAGAGCAGGTTGTAGTAATCCTTCTCGTTGCGGGTGCTGTAGTAGTAGGAGGTGGCGTCCGAGCTCGTCGATGCATTCATGTAGGTTCGCAGCGAGCGCGGGTTCATCGAAAAGAACACGTCCTTGACCGGGTATCGCTCCGAGCCCGAGAGCGCCAGATGCTCGAGGATGTGCGGAACGCCGGTGGAATCGTGGGGTGGGGTGGGAAGAACAACGACAAATGCGTTGTTGTCGTCCGGTGTCTCGATGTGAAGGTGCCGCGCTCCGGTGCCCTGGTGCACCAACTCGTAGTAGGTCCCGTTCAGATGGGGAACGCTCTCCCGGCGCTCCACTCGGAACCCGCCGATCTTGGCTCCGGGCTGCACCTCAGTGGCGGTTAGGTTCCTCAGGATTTTGCTCCTTTTCAGGTTCGGCGGTCCCTGGAGGCGCTGGGGGACCGAAATGCGACAGCAACGCCAAGTTTATTCGAGGTCCCGAAGTACCCCATTCTGACGAGGTGCTAGACCCCGTCTACAGTAAATGGATGAGGTCAAGGGCCGGCAGAGGTCTGCTGATGATGCTGTTGCTGCTGTTGCCGGCCTGCACAGTCAACATCGGAACCGGGGACGATCGGACTCCGACGCCGGCCCCCACAACGACGACTGCCTCGCCTCAGGCCTCGCCGGGCCAATCCGGGAGCCCTTCGGTCACTGAGGCGATCGGCTCGGGCAACGTGATATCCGAGTCCCGGCCGGTTGCGGGGTTTAAGCGGGTGCGGCTGCGCGGCTCGGGCGACCTTTTGGTGGAGCAGACCGGGGTCGAGTCGCTAACGATCGAGGCCGAGGACAACATCCTGCCCCTGCTGAGGTCGGACGTCGAGAACGGGCAGCTGATCCTCGGCCTGCGGCCGGGCACCCGGATCGTCACCCACAAGCCGATCGTCTACAGGCTCACGGTCAAAGAGCTCGAGGGGATAGAGGGCTCGGGAAGCGGGTCCATCGATGCGAAGGGCCTCAACACCGACAGGTTCAGCTTCGACGGCAGCGGATCGATCGAGGTCAGGCTTGCCGGCCGGGCGGACGAGCTGGAGCTGAAGATCTCGGGCTCCGGTGAGTACGACGGCGAGTCTCTCACCAGCCGGAGGGCGAGAGTGGAGGTGTCCGGGAGCGCCGACGTGCTGGTGAACGCTCAGGACGTCCTGGACGTACAGTTGAGCGGCTCCGGGGATGTCCGGTATGCGGGCAACCCCACCGTCGCGCAGAGGGTGAGCGGGTCGGGCTCGGTCACGAAGAAATGATAAGGCCGGCCCGAAGGCCGGCCTTTGTTGACTGCTGTTTAGACTGATCTGCCGCGGAAGAAGCTCCATCCGCCCGGGCCGACGCCCGCTGCAACGACCAGCAAAATGATTCCCCACAAGAAATCGCCTGCGATGATTCTGAATATTCCCAGGATCGCCAGGATGACCGCGGCGATCCAAAGCAACATACCCATCGTTATTGTTTCCTTTCCTTAGCCCCGGATCTCCGGGGTCCCGCTGCGTGTATGAGCTGGTTAGCTCAACATGTCTTTGAGGTTTTCCTTGAGCTTGCCGGCGGTCTCTTTGACCTCTCCGACTCCTTCGTGGAGGTTCCCCTTGGCCTGCTCGGCTACCCCTTCCGCGGCGAGATCCTCGTCGTTGAAGGTCCTGCCTGCCATCTCCTTGAGCTTGCCCGAAACCTGTTCGCCCTTACCTTCCATTTTGTCGTCAAAACCTGCCATGCGGATCGCCTCCTCCTTCAGATGTCGATCCGTCCGAACGGACCGCCAATTCACTGTTGACGCCTTTCTTGTGAACCGCCCCATCGATACCCGCTTTCAGAAGAACTCAAACGAATTCCGCAGCTCGCTCAGAGTGACAATACGTAAAAGAACCATGACAGAAAGACGTGGTAACCTTACAAGCGGACAAAGACACCGGACCAGAGCTTTTCGATGAACGCGGTGCGTGCGATGTGAAAAATAGGCTCAAAGTCCTTCGTGCAGAGAGGGACTGGTCGCAGGCGGATCTGGCGGCGAGGCTCGACGTATCCCGTCAAACGGTCAATGCTGTAGAGACCGGCAGGTACGATCCCAGCCTGCCTCTGGCGTTTAAGGTCGCCGCGCTGTTCGACAGCAGAATCGAGGACGTGTTTTTCCCTCAGGAGGTGGCCAATTGAGCAGAGCAGTCTCAGCTCGAATTGACGGAATCGTCGAGTCCATGAGCGAGTTCGTCAAGGTAATCTCCGAGGAGGATCTCGATTTGCAGGATCTCGATGAGTACTGCAACTTTTTCGCCGGAAACCCTCAGGAGATGGCGTCCCGGGAGTACGTCGAGGTGCTGCAGCGCTGGGCCGAGCCCCTGGACAAGGACTGGTACGGCTACAAGATGAGCCACCGGCCGGCGCAGGAAGCCGCTGCCGAGGGGCTAAGCAAAGAGCTCGGGATCGAGTTCGATCCCGGCGACATCCTCCTCGCCCGGGGTGCGCACGGGGCACTGGGCGCGGCGCTGGCTGCGGTGGTCGATCCGGGAGACGAGGTCATCTTCATCTCGCCGCCGTGGTTCTTCTACGAGGCGATGATCCTGGGCGTGGGGGCCATCCCGGTCAAGACCAAGGTCACTCCGGCCAACTACGACCTCGATCTGGAGGCGATCGCGCAGGCGATCACGCCTCGGACCAGGATGATCCTCCTCAACACCCCCCACAACCCCACCGGCCGCATCTTCCCGGCAGAATCACTGAAGGGGCTGGCGGCTCTGCTCGAGGAGGCGAGCGAGGCCAACGGCAGACCGGTCTACATCCTTTCCGACGAGGCCTACAGCCGAATCTTGTTCGACGGCAACGTGATGGTCACCCCGGCGAGCTTCTATCCCCGCAGCCTGCTGGTTCACACCTACAGCAAGAGCGCTCTGGCGCCGGGGCAGCGGCTGGGATTCCTGGCGCTGCCGCCGGACATGCCGGACAAGGTCGAGATGCAGATGGCGGTGATGGCGGTCGGGGCCGCCACCGGGAACTGGCTCCCCGACGCGATCATGCAGTACGCCCTGCCGGAAATCGAGGCGATGTCGGTAGACATCGCCGGGCTGCAGTCCAGGCGGGACCGTATGGTGGCGGCTTTGAGGGAGCAGGGCTACGAGCTGCACGTCCCGGAGGCTACGTTCTACCTGTTGGTCAAGTCGCCGATTGCGGACGACGCCGAGTTCGCCCGGCGCCTGCGCAAGGACAAGGTGCTGGTGCTGCCCGGGACGGCGTTGGACATGCCCGGCTACTTCCGGATCTCCCTCACGGCAACCGACGACATGGTCGACCGCGCCCTTCCGGTGTTCGCCCGGGCGATGGAAGAGTCCTAAGACGGGGCCCTGCAAAAACTGACATACTCGAACCAATGAGGTCCCCACCCCGCAGGATCCTGGCTGCTCTCGCCGTGCTTGTTCTGGTGGGCGCCGCCTGTGGGTCGGATACCAAGACAAGCTCTGCTTTCACCTCGACCGAGGGGGGCTTCAGCGCTGAGTTCCCGGAGACTCCGGAAGAAGACACCCAAACTGCCTCAGCCGCGGGCCTGGACCTGGAGGTTCACCTCTTCACGGCTGAAACCGATGACTACGCCTTAAGTGTCGGATACGTGGACTATCCGGAGGAGTTCAAGAGCCTCGATCCCAAGGCGATCCTGACCGGCGTTGCTCAGGGAGCCGCCGGCAACATCGGAGGCGATGTCACCAAAAACAACCCCAGCACCTTCCAGGGCCTGGATGCGATCGACTACGAGGTCAGCGCCGACGGGGCCGCCCTTCGGGCAAAGGCCTTCTTGAAGGAGAACCGGATGTACATCCTTCAGGGGGTGGCGGCCGAGCTGGCGGATGTCGCCGACGAGTACAACCAGGTGGTAGAGACCTTCAAGCTCCTCTAACAGGCAGGCCTCGGTCACAGCCGACCGCGGCTGTTACCCGGAGAGCGAAGCCATGGCGTTGGGGACCGTGGCGCCGGCACTTATTTTGTACCAGGCTTGTTTGATCGAGGTGTCCTTGTCGATGAGGAAGGACGATCGGACTATCCCCATGTACTTCTTGCCGTACAACGACTTCTCGCCCCAGACCCCGTACGACTCGGCCACCTTGTGGTCGGGATCCGAGAGCAGTGGGAATCCCAGGGTGTATTTTCGGTCGAACCTGCCCTGCTTGGCCGGTAAGTCGGGACTGATTCCCAGGGCCGCCACTCCCAGTTCCTCCAGGTTGGGGAGTGCATCCCGCACCGCACATGACTGCGCAGTGCAGCCCGGAGTGTCTGCTCTGGGATAGAAGTAGAGCAGCAGCAGCTGACCCTGGAAGTCGGAGAGCTTCACCGTGGTTCCGTTCTGGTCGGGCAGTGCAAAGTCGGGGGCGGGGTCACCCGCGATGAGTCGGGTCATCGCCCGATCCTATTCGAATCGAGGGAGTAGTAAGTGCCCACCACGGTCCTCAGTTTGAGGCAGCTGAATCGGGCCACGCTCGCCCGCCAGATGCTGCTGGAGCGCGGCGCGGTCTCGGTGGGCGAGGCGGTGGCGCAGCTGGTGGGCCTGCAGGCTCAGCAGGCGATGACCCCGTTCGTCGGCCTGTGGTCGAGGGTCGAGGGGTTTCGCCGGGAGGACCTCGCCGGAGCTATCGGGGACCGGCAGGTGGTCAAGGCAACGCTGTGGCGCGCCACGCTGCACCTGGTTACCGAGGCGGACTTTCGAGGGTTCCGATCGACTATGCAGCCGATGCTTTCCGCAGCCTCGCAATCGATCAACCAGGCTCGTGCCCAGAACCTGGATGTTCAGCCGCTGGTTGACGCCGCCCGGAGGTTCCTCGGAGAGCGGCCACGGACCTTCGCCGAGCTCAGCACGATGCTCTCCGAGCTGAGGCCCGGCGTCGACGTGGGTGCGATGCGCTATGCGGTTCGGACTCATCTGCCTTTGATACAGGTGCCCATCGACGGGGGGTGGAGCTACCCCGGCAACCCGCAGTTCACTCTGGCGGAGTCCTGGCTCGAGGGTGAGATCGCGGCGGAGGACCACCTCAAGGAGCTCCTGTTTCGCTACCTGGCGGCGTTCGGGCCCGCTTCTGCAACCGACTTTCAGACCTGGTCGGGTCTTCGATTGAGGGAACGGATCGATGAGTTCCGGCCCCAACTGGTCGTATACCGGGATGAGGCCCGGCGGGAGCTGTTCGATCTACCCGAGGCGATCATCCCGCCGGACGATACCGCGGCGCCCGTCCGGTTACTTCCCGAGTACGACAACCTCTTGCTGGCCCACCGCAAGCGCACGCGAGTGATCGCCGACGAGCATCGCTCCCGGGTCTATCTCCCCGGCCTCAGGGTGAGGTCTACCTTTTTGGTCGACGGTTTCGTGGCCGGCGCCTGGAAGCTGGAGTCGTCGAAGACCTCCGCAGATCTGGTGATCGAGCCGTTCCAGCCCCTTTCGGCTGCCGAGGCCAAAGAGTTGTCGCAGGAGGCCGAGAGGCTGGTCCAATTCCTTTCTCCGGAAGCCAGGAGCCACGCCGTTCGGTTTCAAAAGTAGGGCACGACAAGCGGTCGCCGTGGGCGTGCGATAGAACTAGGTGGTGAACACGTCTCCCGCCTTCGTCCTTCAGGCTTTCCGGCAAGCTCTGGCCGGCGCCGAGGCCCGGGCCGGCCAATTCACGGACGATACGGGGTGGATCGAGTAGGTACGCCGCCTCCGCCTCTGGACCCCGATCACGCCCTGCGTGATGCCTGGATTGCGGAGTCGGCCGCCTTCGTCCACGCCGAGCTCGACGGACTCCATGATGCTCCGACCTTGGGTCCGCAGGGAGCGGACCTGGAGAGCCTTCTCCGGCAGCTGCCCCGAGGGATTCCCGAAAACGCGATTGCGATGTCGGAGGCGCTGGACCGGATAGGCCTGGCGGCGAAACTGGGAATGCAGCCGGCGACCCCCGGTTATCTTGCCTACATCCCCGGAGGAGGCATCTTCGCCTCGGCTCTCGCCGGCTTCATCTCGATGGTTCTGAACCGCTACGTCGGGTTGGCTGCGGCGAGCCCCGGGATGGTCCGGTTTGAGCAGGACGTCGTCAAGCTCTTCGCCACCGAGCTCGGAATGCCCGGCGGGAGCGGGGGGATTCTCACCTCGGGAGGATCGATGGCCAACTTGTCGGCCATCGTAGCGGCGCGGGTGGCCGCTTTCGGCGAGGACGCCGACTTCACGAGGGCCACGCTCTACCTTTCGGCGGAAGCACACCGCTCGGTGGCCAAGGCCGCTCGGATTGCAGGGATCCCGGCCGCGAATCTGAGGACCGTACCGGTCGACTCGGCCCTCCGGATGGACGCCTTTTCGCTGGCGAACATGGTCGCTCAGGACCGCATTGAGGGCTACCGACCGTTCTTGGTGGCTGCCACCGCGGGGACCACCAACACAGGCGCGATCGATCCTCTGGAGGAAATAGCCGATCTGTGCGAGCGGGAAGGCATCTGGCTGCACGTCGACGGGGCCTACGGGGGGATGTTCGTGCTGACCGCCGAGGGCAAAAAGCTACTCAGGGGGATCGGCCGCGCGGACTCGGTCACCCTGGACCCGCACAAGGGCCTGTTCCTGCCCTACGGCTGCGGCGCCCTGGTGGTGCGCCGGACGGCCACGCTGCTGCAAGCGCACGCCGAGAACGCCAGCTACCTGCAGGATTTGGCCCACCGGACCGAGGAGCCCAGCCCGTCCCAGCTCGGTCCGGAGCTGACCCGAAATGACCGCGGGATTCTGGTGTGGCTGCCGCTGGCCCTCCACGGACTGGGTTCGTTTCGTGCGGCGCTCGATGAGAAGCTCGAGCTCGCCCGGTACTTTTGGGATGCCCTCATGGATCTGCCGGTCGAGATTCCGGTGGCACCTGAGCTTTCGATAGTTGCGTTTCGCCTGCCCAGGATCCCTGGCGAAACCCTGGCCGGCTGGAACCAACGCAACCGGGCGTGGCTGGAGCGCATCAACGATCGGCGCAGGGTGCATATGAGCAGCACATTACTTCCGGCGCCCGAGGGTGAAGTGTTCACTTTGCGGGTATGTATTCTGTCCTTCCGCACGGCTCGCCCGCAGATCGAGCTGGCCTTGAAGGAGCTGGCGGAATGCCTCGCTCACACCTAATAGGTGCGGTATTTCAAACGAAGTCGCGGATCGGGGCCGGTCCCCCAGGGCTTGCGCCCACTTACCGACCCCGATCTGCGACTTCAGATGTACCGCCAGGAGGTGGAGTCAGGGAGCTTTCAGGGTCTGTCCCCCGCCTCCTGGCTGGTTCCCTTCTCTTGATTAAAAGAGATTGGAAGCCAAAAGGTACAAGGAATTGAGTATATCGTCAATATGACAAGTCATAAGTATGTAAACTATAATCCGGTCCACACAGGGGCAATTCCCACCCGAGAAGGGTTGGTGGAATGGCGGGTTTTGTTGACACTGCTAGTCGGGCTCGTCAAGTGTATAAAATGACGCTCAACACATTCCTGACAGTAGTCCCTGGAGGCACCCGGTGAAGCGTCCCATCTCCGAAGTTAAAGCCGAGTTCTTCAAGACGCTGTCACATCCGGCGCGCATTCGGGTGCTCGAGTTGCTCCGTGACGGCAAGCTATCGGTCGGCGAGCTCATCCCGAAGGTCGGGCTGGAACCTTCTCATCTGTCGCAGCAGCTGAGCGCCTTGCGACGCGCGAACATCGTAGACAGTCGCAAGAAAGGCTCGACCGTCTACTACTCGATCACGGATCACCGGATCTTCGAGTTACTCGAAGTGGCCAAGCAGATCATCACGGGCTCTCTGACCGAGGCTCGGGAGCTGTTGGAAGAGATGGAGTCGCCGGAATACGTCGAGGCCACACCCTCCGATACCTGATCGTCCAGCTACACCCTCACGGATTTTTCTGATTTATGTATAGGGGGCCGCCGATACATTAGTCTGGTTTTGATAGGGTGTCGCCCTGCTTCGCCACAAGGGGTTAATGAGTGCCGTCAGAGCTTCTAGCAGGGAAGCACGGGGTTGCGCAGCCGGTCATTCACGCGCTGTGGATGAGTTCCGGGCTGAGTTGCGACGGCGAGTCGGTTTCCATCACAGCGGCGACCAACCCCAGTCTCGAGGACATGATCCGCGGAATCCTCCCGGGCATGCCGAGGCTGGTCATGCACCATCCCCTGCTCTCCTTCGAGAACGGCGCTGAGTTCCTGCAGGCATGGTTCGACGCAGAGGAGGGAAAGCTCGATCCCTTCATTTTGATAGTGGAGGGCTCCATACCCAACGAGCGGATCAATGGCGACGGCTACTGGGCGGCATTGGGGGTGAATCCCGAGGACGGGCAGCCGACCACCACCAACGAGTGGGTGGACCGGCTGGCCCCCAAAGCGGAGGCGGTCGTGGCGGTAGGCACCTGCGCCACCTACGGAGGCATCCCGGCAATGAAGAACAACCCGACCGGTGCAATGGGCTTGCCCGACTATCTCGGCTGGCAGTGGAGGTCCAAGGCGGAAGTTCCCATCGTCTGTATTCCCGGATGTCCCTCTCAACCCGACAACATCACCGAGGTCCTCCTTTACCTCTCGCTGATGCTCGTTGGATTAGCTCCGATGATCGATCTGGACGAGGCTCTCAGGCCCCGCTGGCTCTTCCAGAGAACGGTGCACGAAGGGTGCAACCGCGCTGCGTTCTATGAGCACGGCGACTTTGCCAATGAGTACGGCTCGCACAAGTGCCTCATCAAGCTCGGATGCAAAGGACCGGTGGTCAGGTGCAATGTCGCTACCCGGGGATGGATGAATGGAAAGGGTGGCTGCCCCAACGTCGGCGGGATCTGCATCGGGTGCACGATGCCCGGATTTCCCGACAGGTTCCTGCCTTTCATGAGCACGCCCTACGTAGTAAGGCTCTCGTTGAACTTCCCCAAGTTCACCTACGGGCCGGTGCTGCGCATGCTTCGAAATCAGGCGATCAAACGCAACTCGAAGGAACCCGAGTGGCGGAAGCCCTCGCCCTCGTTGATGAGCGGCTACCAGCCCGCCTGGGAGGTGGATAAGGAGCCCG
>JBBDRH010000043.1:0-1962 GCA_040905645.1 Actinomycetota bacterium | reverse complement strand
CTCCGTACCCGTCCGAGGTGTCCAGATACCCGTTTTCGCAGGACCAGTTGCTCTTTCCGAAGGATGGGTTGAAGGCGATATGGGTCAAGAAGCCGGCGATGAACCGGTAGACGACCACTGCGTTGGTGGGCGGGCGCAGCTTGGCGACCGGGGGAAGCCCGGCGAAGGCGGAAAGCTTGCGCATCGGCTCACGGGGGTCGGCAGCGTTCAGGAACTCGGCCCAGAAGTCGGGCCATGACTTGAAGGTCTGGGACCCGTTCGGCCGGCGGAAGTGGTACTGAACACCTCCCAATCGGTTGAGGTCGAGGCGCTCGAACGGTTCGGGGCCCAGGCGCAGGAGAAGCGAGAGGCTGTCGTCCTGGCCGCCTCCGGGATGGGTCTGGATGATCCGGATCCTCGGATACCGGCGCACCATCTCGGCAGCGACGCGCCAGGAAGCGATCTCGATGAGCTGCCGGCTCGGATGACGCGGCGAGTAGGAAGCCGGAATAGTTCGCCTCATCTAGGGGCCCTGCCTTTATCCATCGGGTACGGCTTCCTCGCCTTGTCCTCCCTCAATGATCAACGACGTGACTAACTAATTAACCACTTAGCTTGCTCTACGCGTAGCTTAAGATGCCAGTTAGCCCTTATGAGATGTCCGTTTTGCAACCATCCCGACGATCACGTTGTCGATTCGCGGTTGGCGGAAGATGGACGGGCCATCAGACGGCGGCGCCAGTGCGAAAAGTGCGGTCAGAGATATACCACCTATGAGCGTATCGAAGAAATCCCACTTTTGGTACAAAAACGCTCCGGCGAGCGTGAGCCGTTCGACAAGGAGAAGCTGATCGCGGGCGTGCGCAAAGCGTGCAAGAACCGCCCGGTGTCCGCCGAAGACCTGGACAGATTGGCCGATGACGTCGTCGAGGCCGTCAAGGAGGGCGGCAGCGGCGTGGTCATGAGCGCCGACCTCGGCCTGCAGATCCTGGAGCGTCTGAGAGTGCTGGACGACGTCGCCTACCTGCGCTTCGCCAGCGTCTACAAGGACTTCCAGGAGCTGAACGACTTCGAGAAGGAGATGGGCATCCTCCAGAAGAAGATTCCTCCCAAGGAGCGGTCCCCGCAGTCGTGATTGAAAGGGTCGACGGCCCTTAAGACCGGTCTTCCGGCGCTCCGCAGGGAGTTTCCCCGTCTGGCTTCATCGAGAACGAGCTTGATAGGGTTGCCGACACCTCCCCGCCCCTTACATAGTCAAGTCCATCGGAGGAACAATGTCTGGAAACGGCGGCCGGGTCGGCCCCATCCTCATTCAGCGTCTCGACGCCGGGATGCCCTTGTTGAGTCCAGCTCGGGCGGGGGACGCCGGCGTCGACCTGCGTGCGGCCGAGCCCATCAGCCTGAAGCCAGGGGAACGCGGCCTGGTACGGACGGGGCTAGCTCTGGCGATTCCTGAAGGCTATGCCGGCTTTGTTCAGCCCAGGTCGGGGATGGCAATCAAAAAGGGCTTGGGACTGCTGAACTCGCCGGGCCTGATCGACTCGGGCTACCGGGGCGAGCTGAAGATAATCGTGATCAACCTCGATCCGGAAGCCGTCCTGGAGATCGAGCGCGGCGACCGCATCGCCCAGCTGGTGATCCTGCCGGTACCCAGCGTCGTCTTCGAAGAGGTCGACGAGCTGCCTCCATCGGAGCGAGGCGAGGGAGGTTTCGGCTCGACCGGAAGCTGATCCGGAGGGTTTGGCGACAACTTTTACCCCTGGTAGGATGAGGGGAGTACGCGGACGTGGCTCAGTTGGTAGAGCATCACCTTGCCAAGGTGAGGGTCGCCAGTTCGAATCTGGTCGTCCGCTCCAGGAAGATGTGCCTAATTCGGGGCAGCTGGGCCCCATTCGGCGACAGCAGCAAGGTCCGCGTCGCACATTTGTGGCTCTTCGCGTTGAACTGGGGAGTGTGACTTCGAGCACTGTGTTCTGAGGATCC
>JBBDRH010000042.1:0-12132 GCA_040905645.1 Actinomycetota bacterium | reverse complement strand
GTCGTGGATTGTGAGCGTCGATCAACAGGGCACGGACGACTTCTTCAACGCCTGAATCTGCACGGGAAGGATTATCGAATTATCGAGCTCCGCGATCGGGGCGAGATCAACGACCAGACGTTGCGGGCGATCGAACGGGACCTCGACCTCGAAGAGCTCCGGATGGAGGGTTGAGGGTTTGAGCGCGCTGAAGGTCCCGGTAACCGGAGGCGACCACGCACAAGGGCATCTCGATTCCGCGTACGTCCTCGTCCAGTACGGCGATTACGAGTGCCCGTACACGCGGCGGAGCCTCCGGGACGTGGAGGTGGTGCGGGCCGAGCTGGGGACCACGCTGCTCTGGGTGTTCCGCAACTTCCCCCTCGCCAAGATCCACCCTCACGCACTACGGGCGGCCGAAGCGGCCGAGGCCGCGGGTGCCCTGGGACGGTTTTGGGAGATGCACGCCACCCTCTTCCGGCATCAGAAGGCGCTGGAGCGCGAGGACCTGCACCGATTCGCAGCCGAGATCGGCCTCGACGCCGAGGCCTTCACCAGCGAGCTTGGCAGCGACGTCCACCTCGACCGCATCCTGGCGGACTTCGACGGCGGTGCGCGAAGCGGCGTGCGCAGCACACCCACCTTTTTCACCAATGGCCTCCTCCACGGAGGGTCCTACTCAGGGCCGGAACTCATCTCTGCCCTGCGATCCACTGCGACACTGAGCTGAGGCGGCTGCGGTTCCCGGCCGCTTGACAGCGAATCACCGTGGGATGTCTAGACTGATCTAAGTGAACTCTGCCCGCCGAGCACACAAACTCAGCGCACTATGCCTGCTTTCCGCCCTGGCGGTCGTATTCACGCCGGCTCATGCAGAGTCCCCAACCGGGTTCGAGATTCCTCGCCACGGAGTGGAGGCCGGCGCGCAGGTTCTTTCCCCCGCCTTCGGCGAAGGAGTCTGGCGGCCCCAAACCGTTTTTGAACCCAGGCAGGGCAGATCGCCCCTCCGGACCTCTCAGGGGGTTCTCTCCGCGGTGGCAGTGCTGGTTTTTGCCGCCTTTGCGACAGCAGCGCTTCTAGTCAACCGCCATCCCCATTTCGGGGTGCTCCACCTTCCAGCGTCCCCCAGGGGTCCTCCGCCCGGCTAACTGCGAAAGCCGTTGGTGCTGCTCGTCAGAGCGGCAGACCTAAGGAGGACCAAAACTATGAATCGCCGCCTAATTTGGCGCGGCCTGCTGGTGGTGGTTGTCGCGGTTGCGTCTGGCGTCCTGGCATTGAACCGACCCGCTCGTCTGGGACTCGACCTGAAAGGTGGAAGCCAGATGGTGCTGGAGGCCCACTCGGCCCAGGCCGATGGTGACGCAGTCTCGCGCACTCTCGAGGTTCTCCGAAGGAGGGTGGACCAGCTGGGCGTGGCGGAGCCCAGCTTGCAGAGGAGCGGCGAGAACCGAATCATCGTCGAGCTCCCCGGGCTGTCCGATCCACAGCAGGCGGTGGAAGTCATCGGACGCACAGCACAACTGGAGTTTCGTGCGGTCCGCGGCACCGAGCGTTCGCAGGGCGAGCCGGCAAGCCCGGAGCAAACCCCGGGGAGCGGGGGCTCAGACCAGGGGGCGGAGACCGAGCAGGTGCTCCCCGACGAAGATGGCCAGAGGCTGCGCCTCGGCCCGACGGCGGTCAGTGGCGGAGCGCTCAGAGATGCCGCCGCGGTTATCGACACGAGCTCCGGCGCCTGGAGCGTACAGGTGGAGTTCACCAATAGCGGAGGCGAAGAATGGGCCGACCTCACCGGCAACGCCGCCTGCGCCACCCCCGGCGACCCGCAACGCCGGCTGGCGATAGTCCTGGACGGGATGGTCATATCGAGCCCTCAGGTTGACCCGCAGATCGTTTGCGACGAGGGGATCACCGGCGGGAGGACGTTCATAACCGGGAGCTTCTCAGAGGAGGAGGCCAAGGAGCTGGCGCTGTTGCTGCGGGCCGGAGCCCTCCCGGTTCCAGTCCAGATCGTCGAGCAGCGGACCGTTGGACCGACGCTGGGTGAAGCGGCCATCGAGGCGAGTATGCGGGCAGCGATCATCGGCTCGTTGCTGACGATCGCCTACATGATCGTCTACTACCGCCTCTTGGGGCTGGCGGCCGCCCTCGCACTTATCCTCTACGGACTTATCACTTTCAGCGCGCTCCTTGCGCTCAACGCAACGCTCACTCTGCCCGGGATCGCCGGATTTGTCCTTGCCATCGGCATGGCGTTGGATGCCAATGTCCTGGTCTTCGAGCGGATCAAAGAGGAACATCGGGCAACCGGGAAAGTAAGCAGAGCGGTCAGCCGGGGCTTCAGCAAAGCCTGGAGCGCCATCCGCGACTCCAACGCAACGACGCTTCTGGCTGCGGTGCTGCTCATCTTCCTGGCCTCCGGTGCGGTAAGGGGCTTCGGGGTGACGCTGACCGTCGGCGTGCTGGTATCGATGTTCACCGCCCTGGTCGTGACGAGGTTTCTGGTCGAGGTGATGACTCGGATCGGCCCGCTGGCCCGGCGACCCGGGCTGCTCGGCATGGGCTCTCGCCGATCGCTCGCCGAGAGGATCAGCTCGCGGCAACCGAACCTGATGAGACACAGGCGCGTGTGGTTTTCGATCTCGTTGACTCTATTGCTGTTTGCCGGAGCGGGCTTGTTTCTCCACGGCCTCAATTACGGCATCGACTTCACCGGAGGCCGGCTGCTCGAGTACTCCACTCAACGGTCCATAGACGTCGATCGGTTACGTGCGGAGCTCGCCGAGCGCGGCGTACCCCGCGCACTTGTGCAGGAGTCGGGCGATGCCAATATCTCTGTGCGCACCAGCCGCCTCTCCCCCGCCCATGTTGAGGCGATCGAGTCTGCGGTTGAGCAGCTGGGCGGACAGGCGGAGAGGGTCAGGGATGAGTTCGTTGGACCGAGCATCGGCGATGAGCTCCGGCGAAAAGCGCTCATTGCGCTGGGGCTGGCTCTGACGGCGCAGCTTGGCTATCTGGCCCTCCGGTTCCGATGGAACTACGGGCTGGCGGCGGTAGCCGCGATGTTCCACGACGTAGTGCTCCTGGTGGGGCTGTTTGCCTGGCTCGGGAAGGATATCGACGGCGTGTTCCTTGCTGCGCTGCTCACCGTGATCGGCTACTCGATCAACGACTCCGTGGTCGTGTTCGATCGAATTCGCGAGCGCAGGGCCGCCCGGTCGTCCGAACCTCTCGAAGTCGTAGCCAATGAGGCGTGCCTTCAAACGATTCCCAGAACCCTAAACACCGGGCTCGGAGCCTTGTTCATACTCAGCGCTCTGTACTTCCTGGGGGGAGAGAGCCTGAGCGACTTTGCGCTGGCCCTGATTGCCGGCATCCTGGTCGGCACTTACAGCTCGGTATTCATGGCGGCACCGGTGAGCGTGTGGCTTGACTCCAGGTGGCCGGCGCCACCTCCCACCCGTGTCCGTTCTTCTACGGCTTCGCGTACGACCTCTCGAAAGCCGGTTCGATGACTTCCGCCTGGAATAGCAGCAGCCCCATCGACCCGCGGCCGGTGCTCACTCCGGAGGGCCGCAAGCTCCTCGAGAGCAGATCACGCGTGCTCCTGGAAAGCCTGATGACGTTCACGCGTCCACGGCGGGGCGAGGCTATCGACGAACGGACTTCGGCTGTCTACGAGCAGATTCTCGACGAGTTCGTTGAGCTCAGCCGTGCGATCCACTCCTCGACCTCGATCGAGAGCATCCCCGACGATCCGAAGCTGGTGGAGCTCGGAGACGATGTCGTGATCAGCAGCGGGGTGGGCAGAATCGAACGTTGTTTGATCGTCCATCCGCTGGAGGCGACTGCCGATGCCGGACGGGTCTCCAGCGAGTCCCCTCTCGGCGCAGCGCTGATGGGACGATCGGTTGGCGACCGCGTGGAGTTCGAGGGGCGGGTCATCACCATTCTCGAAGCTTCGCGCCGCGAGCTGAGGCCGTAAGCCGGTTGGGAATGCGCTGGAGGCCCGCTTTTTGCGTCGTCTCGCGGGCCTTCTCGAGACTGTCCAGCAGGGAGTAGGCGTGCGAAGGCGGCTGAATGAGGTGGGTTTCGTCGGCGGGTCGTTGAACGGTCCCGGTCCGGTCAACGCGAGTCCCCTGGTTGTAGGATTGCTGGCTGAGCGATCCGGATTGCGAGGAGCCGGATTCGGACCCCGCCGGTCGCCGGAAGGGTGCCTGACGTGCGCGTAGCTGGCCTGGCCGGGTTGCTGATGGTTATCAGTCAACTCGCGGTGGGTTGTGGGGAGGCTGTGCCCGAACGCGAAGCGCAGCCGACCCCCGAATCGCCGGCTGCAGCATTCGATCCCGCCAGCGAGGTTCCCGAGGGCGAGCGGTTAGTCCCGTCAAGTCAGGTACGCTGGCTGATTCCACCCCCGCTTGCCGGTCTGCCGGAGGGCGTGATGATTGCCTTCATCGACGGCTTTCCGCTGGTGAGCCGCCCCTTCACCTTCCAGCTGCGCTTTCCTCCTAACTCCGGGCTGATGCCCCACACTCACCCGGCTACGACCAGGATCACGGTCATGAGCGGCGAGATGCTCATGGGAATGGGGACCGAGTTCGATCGGTCGGCGTTGGCGGCCATCCCCGCCAGCCAGTCAATCTACGACGTGAAGGGCACACCTCATTACGTCTGGTTCGACGAGGAGACGATCATCCAGTTCCGGGGAATGGGTCCGTTTGGGATCGACTACCTCGATCCGGCGGACGATCCGAGGCTCTGAAACAAAGTAGCCGCCCTGTCTGACGGGTGTCAGGGATTCGTATATTGGCCGCCTGATGGTCGAGGACTGGTTCCGGCGGGGACGGCCCTATTCAGAAAAAGATGAGCGCCTGATCAAGGACCTGCTGTCGGGGTTAGCGATCGAGGATCTCGCAACTGGGGAGGAATTCGCCAGCTGGGCGGCGGCCGCGGGCTTCCGAGACGTTGGCCTTCACGACATCACCGCCCATGCGGTACCGTCCATGCGTCGCCTCAGGAGGCTGGACTCCCTCCTGCTGAGGCGTCAAGAGAGTGGGCGGCCGGACCTATCCGATCGGAGCCGCCCTCGCCTCTTGACCATATTCGCCCAATAGTGTATATACACTATTATGTCCGACGAAACCGCTCTAAAGAATTTGTGCAACGAAGTGCTCCGCGGTTGTGCGTGCCAGGGGGTGCGCCGATCGGCGCGAGCCCTGACCCAGTTTTACGATCACGCCATGTCCCCCATCGGACTGAAGGCCACCCAGTTCCCGATTCTGGTAGCTCTGGAGCTCGCCGGCCCGGTCCCGCTGAGCCCGCTCGCGGACGCGCTGGTCATCGACCGGACCACCCTCACCCGCAACCTGAACTCGCTTCAGGAGCGGGAGCTGGTCAATGTTGAAGAGGGAAACGACCGCCGGGTACGGCTGTTGAGCTTGACGGCAGCAGGGCGCCAGGTCCTCGCGCAGGCGATGGAGGTCTGGAAGGTTTCTCAAGCCTCCGTCAAGGACAGCTTCGGCGCCGATCGCCTGGAACATCTGCTGGGCGAGTTGGGAAACCTCACCGCCTCAGTAAGGAATTAAGGACAACGAAGAGAAAGGAGTGAGTTTTACTGTAACTAGAAAGGTGTATCTACACGGAAAGGAAGAGCGATGGTTTCCACAACGGTTTCGGTATTCACCATTGCAGGAACGATTGGATTGGCAGCCTTGCTGATTGCGGGAGTGAGTGTCGCCGCTCGGCGCACCTCCAGCGATCCCGGCCGGGTCACGGCAGTAGGGGCATCGATCATCGTAGTCTGGATCCTCGCTGCCTTCCTGCTGGGCGGCAACGGCGTATTTGCAAGCGAGCCGGAAACGCAGGTTCCTCTGATAGCTCTGGGGATTTCGGGTCCGATAGCGATAGGCATTGGAGCCTGGTACCGCTCGGAACGGGTGCGTGAGCTCGCGGGCGCCGCGCCCCTCCCCTGGTTGATCGGAATTCAGCTCTACCGGGTGCTGGGCGCGGTGTTCCTGATCGCCCTGGCGGAGAAAGCAATGCCGGCCGAGTTCGCCCTGCCGGCCGGAATAGGAGACATAGTGGTCGGCCTGGCCGCCCCCGCGGTCGGTTATGCCGTTTACAAGAGAGTCCGTTCTTACAGGACGATGGCCACTTCATGGAACGTCTTCGGATTCGCCGATCTGGTGGTGGCGGTGGGCACCGGGTTCGCTACCTCGCCGTCGGTGTTCCAGTTCCTCTCCACCGACGCGCCCAACTTTGCAATCACTCGGTTCCCGCTGGTCCTCATCCCAACCTTCTTGGTCCCCATATCGGTCCTTCTGCACTTCTTCGTTCTCAAGCACCCCGACGTCCAGGTCGCTCCTGGGCGCCCGGCGGCTCCTATGGTCGGGCTGGCGAGGCGGTAAAGTCTCCCCAGCGGCGGGCGTGGCGGAATGGTAGACGCGCAGGATTTAGGATCCTGTGGGCTAAAGCCTATTGAGGTTCGAGTCCTCTCGCCCGCACCATGGCAGCCTTACTAGAAAATCCACCCGAAACTCTAACAAATGACATGGCTGTAGTTTCGTGGGCCCGGTAGGGATCGAACCTACGACCAAGGGATTCACTCGCCCCGCCGTTTCCGGCGGAAGTGGACTATTTCATCGCCCTCGGCGCTACCGTTAGGGCGCGGGACGCTCTCGCCTGTTATCAAGGGCACTCGGGCCACAATCGCCCATCCCTCAGGTAGTCTCTGCACCTTCCGGCGGTGTACCGCCGGCTTGGCTCAAGGTTACCGACGCCGTTAACGTTTCGGGTTCCTTGAATTCATCCCATTCCCTGCCTCACGTTTCCGTGAAGCGGCACCATTTTCGATGAGTCCCCTGCTCTGACCGCTGAGCTACGGGCCCCGCCGGGTAATAGTACGGCACGTTAGTTCAATTCGGCACAAACCGTGGAAGCGGGACGGTTCCGAGGCCTTCTTATGGCTTTATGAAATTGACTCGGCGAGCGCGGGCTGTCGAGCCTCGATTCGACACGGCATCGCCTTCTTGGGCCGCAAGGTGATGCCCGTGAACAACGGCACCGGATCAGATGAAGACTCCAGCTTGTAGGCGCGGGCCAGCTGGGCGGTGACGATGATTGCCTCCAGCATCGAGAAGTACTGGCCGATGCACGCCCGGGCCCCCCCGCCGAAGGGGAAGTAGGCGTAACGGTGACGTGCTTTCTCTTTATCGGGCGTGAAGCGCTCGGGATCGAACTTCTCCGGGTCATCCCAGAAGGCCGGGTGGCGATGGGTGACCCACGGGCTCACGACGGCAACGCTGCCCACCGGAATGGCGTAGCCGTTCACCTCGTCCTCGATCTCAGTCAGTCGAGGGATCGCATAGGCGGCCGGATACAGGCGCATGGCCTCCTTGATCGCCATGGTGGTGTAGCTCAGGTTGGGGACGTCCTCGAGAACCGGCATTCTGTCGCCGAGCACCGAGTCCACCTCTTCTTGAACCCGGCGCTGAATGTCGGGATGCAGCCCGAGAAGATGAAGGGTGAAGCAGAGCGAGGTGGCCGTGGTCTCGTGCCCCGCAAGGAGAAAGATGAGTGCCTGGTCGCGGACCTCCATATCGTCAAGGCCCAACCCTCCCTCGGGATCCTGAGCCTCGAGCAGCAGGCTGACCAGATCGACTTCGCCAGTCGGATTCGCACGCCGGCGGGCGATGATCGCGTCGACCATCCCCTCAATCTCGGCTTTTGCCCTTGCGGCATGGCGGTTGCCGGGGGTAGGCCAGTGCGCAGGAATCTTGACCGGGGCGATGCTGCGCGCGAAGGCTCTCCTGCTGAGGAAGGGCACATTGTCCTTGAGAACCGGAATGAACGAATCTGCGTCCTCGCCGAACAAAGCGCGGCTCACAATTCGCAGGCTCACCCGGGTCATCTCGGAGTGCAGGTCAACCGAGCCGTCCTTACCGGCAAGCAGGGCCCAGCGCTGCACCAGCTTCTCCCCTTCGTCGGCCATCAGGGATGCGTATTCGGCCACTCGCTTGTGGGTGAAAAGCGGTTGAACCAGGCGCTTTTGCCGGCGCCAGGTCTCGCCTTCGCTGGTCAGCAGGCCGTTGCCCACCAGCTCCCGAAGCTCTGTGTAGGTCGCGTCCTGCTTTGAGTAGTGGTCGCCGCCTGCGGTGAGCACATGCTGCACTCCATCGGGGTGGGCGATCCCATAGGCGATGACGCGCAGGGGGCCGGGGGGGCCCGCCACGTATCGAACGACGTCACCGAACTTGAGCATCCCGTTCAGCGATGTGCCCAGGATGTCGTAAATCAGGCCTATCGCAGAACCGAGGATGGGCAGGCCCTTTGGGCCCGGGGCGACAAGAGTCTTGCTGTCGGACGAGATCGCCATCTTTCCCCCTTAGAGCTCAACGCCCCCGGCAGGCGTTGCTCAGATGATCATAGCACTACACCATTCGATGTCTCATAGAGGAATGTAGCTAAAAGGATTCCGGCGCCAGGGCCTCTTCCGATTGACTCCCAATACCGAACAAACTCGTCCCACCTCAACACAGGGATAGGGCCCCCGCCGGCTTGGATCCGAGACCTCCAGCCATTAGCATGTGGACACCTGCAAGAAGGGAAACAGGTGGACAACCTCAGGGCATGGGTACGCGCCGGCGTATGGTTCCTGCCCGTCTGCGGGGTCCTCACCTTCTTCGCGACCCTCACACATCAGCCCAACCTCGAGACCCAATTCGAGAGCTGGAGCCGGTACGTGACGACCGACACCTTCCTGCTCAGCCACATCTTCGGAAGCATCGTGGGGGCCGCCACCGCGATTCTCGGTATCACCGGACTGGCGATTTTCCTCGCAGTTACCCGCAAGTCGGGCCTCGCCGCTGCGGGACTGGTGTCGGGGGTGCTGGGCAACGTCCTGGTCACCGCGGTTTTTGGCATCGCTGCGTCTGCCCAGCCGGCCATGGGAAGGGCGTTTCTTTCGGGAACCGTCTCAATGCAGCAGTTCTACGACGAGGTGTACGGGCCTCCTGTGATGATCCTGGCGGGCGTCGGGACGCTTCTCTACTCTTTGAGCTTTGTGTTTCTCGGGTGGTCGGCAGCATCCTCCGGCCGGCTGCCGAAGACCGCCGGAATCGGATTTGCACTGGCGGGACCGTTGATCGGAATCGTGGGCTCTTTTTAGGCGTGGCCCAGACGGTCGGATCCACCCTGCTCATAGCCACAGGCTTCCTCATCGCACGGGCGGTCGGCAAACAATAAAAGGCGAACACGTCGGGAGCTTAAAAGTCCTACTGTTTCTGGGTGACCCACGTCGATCCGCACGGGAGCGAAGAAAACCGACTCATCGCCGAAAACGGGCTCATCTTGAAAGTCCTGGTCGGCTCCGGAGTGCATGGAACGGCCATAGAGGGAACGGATGACACCGACTACATGGGGATATGTATAGAGCCGCCCCGCCACGTAATCGGAGTAGCCGATCCCGGGAAGAGGCCCTTTCAGCAGTACCAGTTCCGATCGGCCGCGGAACGCACCGGCGACTCTCACGCCCGGTCCGGCAGCGGCGACGTCGACGTCGTCATCTACTCACTCAGGAAGTGGCTCAGGCTGGCTCTCGGCGGAAACCCGACGGTCCTGCTGCCGATGTTCACTCCCGAGGAGCACATTGCACACATCACCGGGTGGGGAAGGGAGCTGCGCCGGGCGGTTCCGACATTTGCTCCATCACGATCCGCCGGCGAGAGGTTCCTGGGATACATGAGGGCTCAGCGCGAGAAGCTTCTCGGACTGCGATCGACCCAGACGAACCGTCCGGAGCTGATCGCCCAGCATGGATTCGACACGAAGTTCGCCATGCACATGATCCGGCTGGGTTTGCAGGGAGTCGAGTACATGGAGACGGGCAGAATCACCCTTCCCATCCCCGAGCCCGACCGATCCTGGTTGGTGGAGATGCGCCGGGGAGGCCACAGCCGCGACGAGGCTCTCGCCAGGGCGTTGGATCTGGAGTCCAGGATTCAGCGTCTTCTGGTTGATTCTCCCCTTCCGCTGCGGCCAGACTGGGATCGAGCAAACCAGTGGCTGGTCGACACCTACCGGGCTTACTGGGAAGGCCTTTTGCCGGAAGGACCTGGAGAATGAATACCGGGCGAGACTACGCGGCCAAGCGTTCCTTCGAGCAGACGCCCGAACCGCCCCCGGAGGTTGCGGGCGATGTAGATGTTGCCGGAGCCCGGCCGGGGCAAAGTTTCGTAATCCACCAGCACCACGCGCGCCGGCTTCACTTCGACCTGCGCCTGGAGATGCTCAACGGCTCGACACCCGTGCTGGTGTCCTGGGCCGTGCCGAAAAACCTGCCCATCCAAAAGGGCCAGAAGGTCCTGGCGGTCAAGGTCGAGGACCATCCTTTCGAGTACGGCGGCTTCAGCGGATCGATCCCGGCCGGCAACTACGGCGCCGGCGAGGTGCGCATCTTCGACTCGGGCACCTACAAGCTGACCGAGCAGGCCGAAGGCAAGCTGACCATCCGGCTCGTCGGGAGGCGCATGAAAGGCGTCTGGCATCTCATCCGGACCGGCAGGGACGGCAAGGACTGGCTGGCGATGTTGAGGGCCTGGGAGGGCGACCCTCCCGAACCACCGCCTCTGGTTGAGCCGATGGTTCCAGCTCGCTCAGTCCTCCCTTTCGACGACCCGGCGTGGGCGTTCGAGCCGAAGCTCGAGGGCGAGAGGGCTTTTGTGGTTTGGGAGAACCGGTCGACCAGGCTGCTGTCGGGTGAGATGGAGGACATCACTGCCGATCACTCCGCGCTGGGCAAGGCTGGAGAAAGGTTGGTGGCGCTGGACGCGATAGTCGACGGGGTGATCGTGGGCAGGGACAAAGACCAGCAATTTCTTGCGTTCGACCTCCTTTACCAGGACGGCCACTCCCTGCTGGAGGAACCTTACCGCCGCCGGAGAGTGCTTCTGGAGGAGGCGGTAGTGCCGGGCGGCGCGGTGATGGTATCGACGTCGGTGCCGGAGGCTGGGGTGGCGGTGTTCGAGTTTGCCAGGCAGCACGGCTTGCCGGGCGTCGTGGCCAAGGAGCTCGACTCCCGGTACGAGCCTGGGCCGAGCGAGGGCTGGCTTACTTTCACCGCGCAGGGGTAAAACTCCGCGAAGTAAGACATGAAAATGGGAGGGGAACACCCGTGGAAGCTAGGAGCTCCAGGAGCGGGACTCGGGCGACTTGAGCTGCGGGGCGTGATGAAGGAGCTCATTGGCATAACCGGGGCGTCGGGGGAGATCGGCCGGCGAGTGGCCGAGCGCCTGGCGGGCTTGGGCGTCCGGCAGCGGCTCATCGTCCGGGACCCCTCGCATGCTCCGGATTTGCCCGGCTCCTATGTGACCCGGCTGACCGACTACGGCGACGCGGCGTCGGTCCGCGCAGCAGTCGAGGGCGTGGGCACTCTGCTGCTGGTTTCCGCAAAAGAGCATATCGATCGCCTGAGCCAGCACCTCACTGCGGTCGATGCTGCGGTCGATGCGGGGGTTGAGCGCATCGTCTACACCTCGTTCCTGGGGGCAGCTCCCGATGCCATATTTACGTTTGGCCGTCAGCATTACGCCACTGAGGAACGCATCAAATCGAAGGGGGTGGCGTTCACCTTCCTGCGCGACAGCCTTTATCTCGACTTCATCCCCTGGATAGCCGGGGCGGATGGGGCAATCCGCGGCCCGGGAGGGTCGGGGCGATTTGCGCCGATCGCGCGCGACGATGTCGCCGACACCGCGGTCGAGGTTCTGACCTCCAACGGCAGCCACGATGGAGATTGCTACGACATGACCGGTCCCGAAACGCTCTCCTTCCAGGGGGCTGCAGATGAGCTCTCCCGGGTATCGGGCCGGGAGGTTGTATACATCGACGAGACCCTCGAGGAGGCGTGGGCTTCCCGAAGGCCGATTGGCGCGCCCGATTGGGAGATTGAAGGCTGGATCACCTCGTACCTGGCGATCGCTCAGGGCGAGCTCGATGTGGTCAGCGATACCGTCCCCCGGCTGACCGGCCATCCGGCCCAATCGCTGCCCGAGTTCCTCGGCGCCCACCCGGAATGCTACGCCCACCTCGTAGCCGGCAACCGAGCTAGTGCAACGTCTGAGAATTAACCTGGCATTCGAGCGCCCAGTCATCCCCGAT
>JBBDRH010000041.1:0-12136 GCA_040905645.1 Actinomycetota bacterium | reverse complement strand
AACCAGCACGATCAACCCGAACAGGGCGAGCGGCGGACTCTGCTCTCCTCCCTGTCGAGCCTTTCTGATCGCCTGGCCGGCCGCTTTAACGCTGCCGTTGTCCTCCTTCAGCCACCAGGCGATCAGAACGATAAAGGCGGCCAGGACCGCGATCCACTTGGCCAGCGAGACCGAGCGCATCAGAATCAGGGGTGGCCGGCCGGGGTCGGCGAGTTCGCCGTTCACCAGGACCCCCCAAACGAGGAAGTCCTCCATAAGGTCGAACAACAGGTAGAGCGCGGGGATTATGAACCCGAACGTAAGGTACCGCCTGCGCCAGGGTCGGGGCGCTTCGCCTGCGGCCGGCCTGCTCCAGGGGTTCCGGGCGCCTGCCCAGCGGAGCAGGATCGCCAGGATGACCGCGAAGGTGACGGCGAACAACAGATCGGCGAACAGGTGCCACTTGATCAACAGCAGCACCAGGCCCGCGGCGGTATCTCGCCAAAGCTCGAGCGCATCTACCAGGTCGGTGATGTTGAGCGGGTTCACGTCGAAGCCGGAAAACACCGCAGTGCCGAACGAACGCTGGCCCGACGACTGGACCGCTTTGAGGAGGGTGCCCACCTCGCTCAACATCAGGAGCGAAGCCAGGAAGATCCCTGCGATGAGCCAGCCGGTCGTTCGGCGAAGTTTCCAGAATCTTTCCTGCCCCGACGTGACCACGACTCCCCCAAGCGGTAACACTCAGCCTGGCAGATTCTGATCGTCCGGCTAGGTCCCGGTCAAGCCGATTCGTCCCGAATAGGACGACTCAGGATCGATAAGGCCGGGTCTGGGATTGCGCCTGATCGGCCACTTTGAACTCCTCGCTGAAGGTGTGCAAAAGCTGGCGGGCGACGAAGCGGTTGCCCTCCGCGTTCAGATGGATTCCGTCCAGGGTTAGGATCCCCCGGTCCTTGCCCTGCGGGTTGAACCTCTCCAGGTAGCCCGTGAAAGCCGCGCGAAGATCGCACACCTTGGCGCCGGCGCTGGCTGCCACCTCCCGCGAAGCCACCGCGTACTGGTCCAGCAGACGGTTCTCCCTGGTGGGGCTGACCGGATTCTCACCGATGATCCCGGGAGTACAGACTATGGCGTCGGCGCCTGCCCCCTCGATCCGTTTCACCAGATCCGCCAGGCCGTTGCGGTATGCGTTGAGGCCCGTGTTTCCTCCGGGGGGCGGTCCCCGTCCGACGTCGTTGACCCCTACGTAGATCACCACATGAGTGGGAGCCTTTGACAGTACGTCGTTCCGGAAGCGAGCCAGCAGGCTCGGGACCCGGTCGCCGGCCACTCCCGTGCCGATAACCTCTATCCGGCGCTCCGGGTACAGGTAGTGGAGCGAGTTTTCGACCAGCCTGACGTAACCGCCCGGCTTAACCCCTGCCTCCGTGATGGAGTCGCCGAGAAAGACGATGCGAGCCGGTTTTGACGTCGTCAAGGTCCCCCTCCTGGCTCCAGATGCCGGCGGATCGGACATCGTGCTCGAACAGCCGGCGCTCAGCAGCACGAGCAGTGACAGTTGTGCGCCGATCGAGAGCCTCCTGGAGCGGCAATTCATCTAACAAGGATGCCAGAAGCGCAAATCCGAGTGATGGATCTTGGCGGGCCGCCTCAGGACTACAAATCGGCGAGCTTGTTCCTCACGAAGCTTCGATCGACCTCGTTGTGGGACAGCTCCAGCGCCCTGGTGTACGCCTCGGCTGCCTCCTCGAACCTGTGGGCGCGAGTGAGCAGCTCCCCGCGGGCGATGTGCAGGAAACGGTATCCGTGGAGCTGGCCCTGCGCAGCAAGCTCATCGATTAGAGCCAGGCCCTGCTCCGTCCGGCCGGCCATAGCCACCGCGACCGCCCCATTGAGGCGAATTACCGGATTGGGGTCGAGCACATTCAGCAGTCCGTACAGATCGACGATGCGTTCCCAGTCGGTTTCGGCGCCATCGTGCCTGCGGGCGTGCTCGCCGGCAATCGCAGCCTGCAGCGCGTAGACGCCCGGCGGCGCCATCCTCCAGGCTTTGGCGAGCAACCAGAGCCCTTCATCGATTTGCGCCGTGTCCCAGGCAGACCTGTCCTGGTCGGGGAGCAGCACGAGATTTCCACGGCCGTCCACTCTAGAGCGGCGACGAGAGTCGTGCAGGAGCATCAGGCTCAGCAGTGCCAGCACCTCCGCCTCGTCGGGCATCAGCCCGGAGAGCAGCCGGCCCAGGCGGATTGCCTCAGCGCAGAGCTCGACCCGCACCAGATCTTCGCCCGAATACGCGGAGTAGCCCTCGTTGAAGATCAGGTAGATGGTGCTCAGCACTCCGCTCAGCCGCTCGGGAAGGTCTGCGTCGCGAGGCACGCGGTAAGGAATTCGAGCGTCACGAATTTTGCCCTTCGCCCGGGATAGGCGCTGCCCCATCGTGGCGGAGGAGACCAGGAAAGCTGCCGCGATCTCGGGTGTCCTGAGGCCACCGAGCGTCCGCAGCGTAAGCGCCACCCTCGCTTCGGCGGACAGGGCCGGATGACAGCAGGTGAATATGAGCCGGAGCCGGTCGTCGGCGATGGGGCTCATGGGCTCCTCCTCTCCCCGGCCGGCCGACTCAGACACCGGGGACTCGGTAAGCGAGCGCATGAGGGCCTCCAGCTCGAAGCGCCTTCGGCCCTGCTGCGCCTCATGTCGAACCTTGTCGATGGCCTTGTTCCTGGCAGTGGTGGTGATCCACGCCCCGGGGTTGGCCGGCGTGCCCTCCCTTGGCCAGCGCTCGAGGGCGACGGCGAAAGCGTCCTGAACGGCCTCCTCGGCAAGGTCGAAATCCCCCAGCCTGCCGATCAAGCCCGCGAGAACCCGTCCCGACTCACGCCGGAACAGACCCCCTATCTCAGCAGTGGATCCGGTGTCAGCCGGCCGCCCGCGCTGCAGCATTCGGGTCCTCGTATCCGAACTCGGACAGGTCAACCACCGGGCGGATCTCCACCGCGCTGCCCTCGCCGACCGGTGCCTGCCTGGCCCACTCGAGCGCCTCGTCCAGATCTGTGCACTCGAGGAGGTAGAACCCGCCGATCTGCTCCTTGGTCTCGGCAAAGGGACCGTCGCTGACGATCCTGTCCCCGCCGGCCTGGTGCCGAACCGTGGTGGAGGCTGAGCTGGGGTGGAGGGCTTCGCCGCCGGCAAAGGCGCCCGACCGAACCAGCTCGTTCGTGTACCGGCTCCAGGGCTCCATGTTGGCAGCCATCTCCTCGGGGCTGAGGTTGACCTGCGACTCGCCCTCGGTTCCGTGCAACAGCAGAAGATACTTCATGTCGACTCCCGTCCCTTTTTGCAGCCGATCGCTGCGTTCAGCCTAACGACGTCGCCGGAATCGATTTTCTACAGACCGATGAAAACAATTCGAGAAGTTCTTTTTACAGAGCCTTCTGGATCATGCCGGCGCCCACAGTCGAGTCGGTTGCCTCATCGATGAGAATGAAACTTCCCGTGGTGCGGTTGCGGCCGTACTCGTCGAAGAAGAGCGGCACCGTAGTGCGCAGCCTGACCCTCCCCAGCTCATTCAGGCCGAGCTCCCCCACACCCTCGTGGCGCTCCAGAGAGTTGACGTCCAGCCGGTAGGTGATCTCTTTGACGACCACACGTGCAGTTGCCGTGGTGTGCTTGATGGCGAAACGGTCGCCCGGCTTGAGCGGCCGGAACTCGCTCATCCAGCAGATGGTGGCCTCGATGTCCTGGCTGAGGATCGGTTGATGGTTCACGCTGCTGATCATCGACCCCCGGCTGATGTCGATGTCCTCCTCCAGCCGCATGATCACCGACATATGCGGAAACGCCTGATCGAGCGGGCCGTCGAAGGTGTCGATGGAGCGCACCCGTGAGGTGCGGCCCGAGGGCAGAACGACCACCTCGTCCCCCGGCTTGAACACACCGCCGGCCACGGTTCCCGCATAGCCGCGATAGTCGTGGTAAACGTCGGACATGGGCCTGATCACGTACTGAACCGGGAAGCGGCAATCGTGGAGCTCCCAGTCCCGGGCGACCTGGACCTCCTCCAGGAACTTCAGCAGCGGGTCGCCCACATACCAGGGCATGTTCTCCGAGCGGGTCACCACGTTGTCGCCGTTCAGCGCCGATATCGGCACGAACGACAGGTCCTCCGTCTCCAGACCGGCGGCGAAGTCCACAAACTCGGCGCGGATCTGGTTGAAGACCTCCTGGCTGTAGCCGACGAGGTCCATCTTGTTGATGCACAGCACGACGAAGGGGACCTTCAGCATCGTCGCGAGGATGGCGTGGCGGCGGCTCTGCTCCTGGATGCCGTGGCGGGCATCCACCAGGATCAGGGCGAGGTCGGCGGTGGAGGCCCCGGTCACCATGTTGCGGGTGTACTGAACGTGGCCGGGGGTGTCGGCGATGATGAACTTCCGCCGGGGGGTCGCAAAATAGCGGTACGCAACATCGATCGTGATGCCCTGCTCCCGCTCGGCGCGCAGGCCGTCGGTCAGCAGAGCCAGGTTGGTGTACCCCTCACCGCGATCGATCGACGTTCTCTCCACGGCGTCCCACTGGTCCTCGAAGATCTGCTTCGAGTCGAAAAGGAGGCGCCCGATGAGCGTGCTCTTGCCGTCATCGACCGATCCCGCAGTGGCGAACCTCAGGAGCTCCAACTAGTGTCCCTTCGGTTGACGGCTGGGCACGAGTGGTCCATTTCGTAAGTCCGTGTCGCACCGAGAGCGTCCAGGCGCCCCGAGTGCAAGGCGTGAGGAGGGCGCATACCGCCTGCCGTCTGCGTCCGACGAACAACGCCGCAATCGGGGATGACTGGGCGCTCGAATGCAGCGGAATTTACGAAATGGTCCACTAGAAGTAGCCCTCTCTCTTGCGGTCTTCCATCGCCGCCTGGCTGAACTGGTCGTCCACCCGCGTGGCTCCCCGTTCGGTGATACGGGTGGCGGCCACCTCGGCGATGACCTTCTCGACCGTGTCGGCGTCGGACTGCACCGCCGCGGTGCATGACGCGTCGCCCACGGTCCGGTATCTGACCAGGGCGTCGAAGATCTCCGCCCCCGCGGGCGCCGGCGCCACCGGATGGACGGCCATGAGCATCCCATTGGATCGATAAACGGGCCGGCGATGGGCGAAATAGATGGAGGGAAGCTCGATCCGCTCTTCCGCGATGTACTGCCAAACGTCGAGCTCGGTCCAGTTCGAGAGCGGGAAGACCCGGATATGCTCGCCGGAGCGGTGTTTGCCGTTGTAGAGGCTCCACAGCTCGGGGCGCTGGTTCTTCGGGTCCCACTGGCCGAACTCGTCACGGAAGCTGAAGACCCGCTCCTTCGCCCGGGCCTTCTCCTCGTCACGGCGGGCTCCGCCGAAGACCGAATCGAAACGATGCTCCTCGATTGCGTCCAGCAGGGTCGTGGTCTGGAGCCGGTTGCGCGAGGACCCGGGACGGGTGTCCTCGACCACTCTGCCGGCATCGATCGAGGCCTGAACCGAAGCTACAAGCAGCCGGACCCCCAGCTCGGACACGCGCCGGTCGCGGTACTCCAGGACCTCGTCGAAGTTGTGGCCGGTATCGACATGCATCAGCGGGAAGGGGATCCGGGCGGGGTGAAACGCCTTCTGCGCCACCCGAAGCATCACTATCGAGTCCTTGCCGCCGCTGAACAGCAGGCAGGGGCGCTCGAACTCGGCGGCCACCTCGCGCATGATGTGGACCGCCTCGGCCTCGAGCGCACGCAGGTGCGTCATTGTGTAGATCATCTGAGCTTGGGGGCCCCTCAGCTCACGGGGATACCGGTGAGCGCGATAGAAAGTGTCCTTGCACTACCAGCTTAGCGCGATGCGCCGGTTCATGACCATCGAGCCGTGCGGTGGCACCGCCTGACGTAGACTCGCGCGGTGAGCATGCAGATCGATCCCAACGAGCACGACCGGTTCATCCTGCGGCAGCGTTTCCGCTTGGTGGTCAACGTCTACGAGTTCTCACTGCCGGGGCCGGACGGCCAGACGCCGGGCCCTCCCTTCCTCCACGTCAGGCAGAAGCCGTTCACGTTCAAAGAGGACATCCGCTTTTTTGCCGACAGCGAGCTAACCGTCCCCCTCATGAGGATCCAGGCACTTCAGCGGTTCGATCCGCGGGCTCGTTACAACGTGACGCTCGACAACGGAACGGCAATCGGTCAGATCCAGAAAGTCTTCGGGCAGAGCCTCCTGCGCTCGACCTACCGCCTCTACGACCAGGACGGGGCCGAGGTGGCAACGGTCACCGAGGAGAAGCTGGCAGTCGCACTCTTTCGCCGGCTGGTCGGTTTCGTTCCCTACCTGGACAATGTTGCCGACTGGCTGCCGATCCCGTACCACTTCACCTTTCTACGCGGCGAGCAGGTAATCGGCTCCTACAAGCGTCAGCTGTTCAAGTTTCGGGACACCTACACGCTGGATCTCACCCAGGACCCGGAGCGCACTCTGGACCGGCGTCTCGTCCTGGCCATCGCCGTAGGGATGGACGCCCTGCAGGCCAGATAGGCATCTTTTGTGAGCAACCGGGTCTATCAGGGCATCCGCAACCCCACCGGGAAACCTGAGGTCTACGTCCTGGAGAACACCAGCAGACGGACTCTGAAGGATCAGCTGGTCCTGCTTTTCGAGCCGCTCGAGTTCGACTGGGGTTACAAGAAAGGCAAGGAGCCGAGGAACCTCGCGATCGCCCTGCTGGCCGACGCGCTCGAGGGGGGAGACGATCCCAACGTCGATCTGCTGTCCCAGCGCCTGATCGACGAGACCGTCGGCACCTTGCCGGTAGACGGGTGGCAGATCACTCAGACCGATCTGCTTGCCTGGGTCTACGGCAGGATCGAGCGGATTCCGATTCACCCGCTCCCACTGAAGGCCATCGGCGGCGGAGTTCCGGGCAGTCTGAACTAGTGCCATATCAGCCAACCTTCGGGGCGTTTGGCGGCGTGAGGCAGCGCCATGCTTCGTTCTCGGTCGCCCAAATACGGGATAAGGTATTCGGGCTTCCTGCGGCCTCGCCTGACGCCGCCTCCCGCGCCCCAAACCTCGCAAACGTTGGCTGACAAGGCACTTGATCCGTTCGTCCTCGTGGAACTCGTCGTGGGCGTGGACATCGCCACCGCAGAGGTCAGGGCCATGGCCTCCGATGCCACCGGCAAGGTCCACGCTGAAGGCCGGGCGGACCTGCCTCAGCCGTCGAGCCCACACCCCGGCTGGTCGGAGCAGGACCCCCACTCGTGGTGGCCCGCCACCGCCCGGGCCTTAGGGCGGCTCACCGCACGGCTCGGCAGCCGCGCGGCATCGGTAGCGGCTCTGAGCGTCAGCTCGACCTCGGGCACGGTGGTTGCGCTCGATGCCGGTGGCGAGCCCATCGGAGCGGCCTTGACCTACGCCGACCAGAGGGCGGCCGCGCAGGCACTGATCGCCCAGGCGTCGGGCGAAGAGCGCTGGAGGGAGCTCGGGCTCACGATCCAGCCGTCGTTCGGACTGGCGAAGTGGGGATGGCTGGTCGCAAGTCCCGCCGCCTCCGGAAGGGTTCGCCGTCTTGCTCACGCCTCCGATCTCGTGGCAGCCGGGCTCATCGGTCACCAGGCGCCCACCGACTGGAGCCATGCGTTGAAGAGCGGGTACGACCCGATTCGCAGGGAGTGGGCGCTGGAGGCAACCTCTGCGCTGGGGATACGTGAGCACCTCCTGCCGGAGGTCCTGAGGCCCACCGAGGCGGCCGGAATCATTTGCGCGGAAGCCGCCACAGCCACCGGACTCCCGCAGGGATGCCTGGTGAGGTTGGGGATGACCGACTCGTGCGCCTCGCAGCTGGCTGCGGGAGCGGGTAGCCCGGGCGGCTTCGTGTCCGTGCTGGGGTCGACCCTGGTGCTGAAGGGCGCCAGCCGCGCCCTGGTCACCGACCCAACCGGGGCCGTCTACAGTCATCGTCACCCTCAGGGTTGGTGGCTTCCGGGAGGAGCCTCGAGCAGCGGGGGAAGATGCCTCACGATTGCCTTCGGCCACCAGGACCTCGCTGCGCTCGACAGGCAGGCCGCCATCTCCGGGCCGGCGAGTACCGTGATCTATCCCCTCCCGGGCCGGGGCGAACGGTTCCCATTCGTCGCACCGGAGGCGGAGCGTTTCAGCCTGGGGGAACCTCGGTCCGCGGTTGAGCGATTCCGGGCAATGCTGGAGGGAGTGGCGTTCGTGGAGAGGTTTGGGTACGAAAAGCTTTCCTCCCTAGGGATCGAGATCGAGCCTCCGATCAGGGCGGCAGGCAGGGGCAGCTCGAGCGAGGTCTGGAACCGTATCCGAGCAACCGTCCTCGGCCTTCCCCTTCTGGCGGTGACCGGCGCTTCGACCGCCCGGGGGGCATCCATCCTGGCGGCGGCCGGCACCCTGCATCCGGACCTTCGGTCCGCGACGGAGGCGATGTCGGCGAGCGGCGAGCCGGTGGAGCCGAACCCGGCGGAAAGGGGTGCCCTGGAGGAAAGCTACGGGCGGTTCGTGAACGAGGTCGTCGAGCGGGGCTGGACCGGTTCCTTCAACCCCTCTTGGAAACCCTGATCTCGCATCCCGACTCCAGCCCCGCCTCGGAGAGAGCCTCGCCCCCCAGGCGCTCCTGCCAGATCCACATCTCCAGGTTTTGCGCCACATCCCGAAGGTCGTCGCTGACGTCTATGTCACCTCTGATCCTCCGGCGAACCTCCTTGGCGCTTTCGGCGGCAACGACCGGCACCTCGAGAGCCCTCTCCTCGCCGTCCTCCGCCACCGAGTAGAGGGTCTCGACGACCTGCTCCCAGGTGGGCTCGTCCAGTGACTCCGCGACCACGCCGAGGGCGTCGCCCGAAAGCTGTTTCTTGCGGGTTTTTGCCCCGAGCGGCGGCAGCGCAGCCGGCGCATCTTTGATCTTCCCGATGCCTTCCAGGTACTGCGCAAAGACCAGAGCGTTGGCCGCTTCACGTCCGGGCGTTTTGCCCCAGGCGACCTCGATGATCTTCGCCATCTCCGCCCAGGAGCAGTTTCTTATCCGGGCCAGATCCGGCAGGGCGTCGGCCGTCCCCTCAATCGGGTCCGGCGTAACGTAAACCAGGTCGATGGCGCGGCCGCCGTAGTTGTGGGCCCCCAGCTGCAGGTACCAATCGACATGAGCGTCCCGGTGGCTCCCCACCTCGGTCCGCAGCTCGAACATCAGAACCCGATCGGTCCACAGGGCGGCAAAGTCCGGCCACCCGTTCTCCTTGTCCTCGGGACGTTTGGGCAGCTTGTACTCCCAGTAGAACTCCTCCGGCGTTTCCCACTCCTCCCCGAACAGCACGTCGTCCACGAGGCTCAAAAACCGGGCGCCGCTGTTCGATAGACGGCAGGGCAGGTTCCAGGGGTCGGGAGAGCGACCGACGAAAAACAGGGTGAGCATTCGATGGACGTAGGCATCGCGGCCATGCCTCCAGAGGCGAAGGCGCTCGGTTACTACGTTCGGGAAGTTCGTCGCCATGGAATGCCTTTTCTACACCGTGCGAGGCTCTAAAACGCGTTAATCGTTGCCTTCGGCTGCCTCGCGCATCAGCGCTCCCCGCGCCGCCATCTCCTCCAGCAGGATTATCGGATCCTTCCCGAGCTGCTCGGCGCAGTACTCGACTACCGCCACCGCAAAAGCGTGGGCGTTCAGAGTCTGATCCACCAGAGCCGGACTCAGGTCGGAGAAAACCAGATTGGCGCTCTCCAGGTCTCCTCTGAAGATATGCGCCATGCCGGCGGCCATTGTTTGAATCGACTCGGCAGTCATACGGTTGGCTCTTTTCCGGGCTTCCTCGTCGAGGCGGTCCCAAAGCTCGTCCGGCTCGTCCGGCTCGTCCGGCTCGTATGGCTCGTCCGGCTCGTCCGGCTCGTATGGCTCGTCTGGCTCGTCCGGCTCGTCCGGCAAATGTCCTCCTCGATTGGTGGCGAATTTCTGTAGAGGTTAACAGTCCGAAAGACGGCATCGATCAACAAGGGATGCGACACTTGATCGGAAGCAGATCCTTTCGCGGGGGGCGGAAAAGGGGTCGAAACTGAAAGCTCACCGCAAGCTTGCTCTGATCTGGCCGGCTCTGACCGTTCTCCTCTGCACCGGATGTCAGGAGGCTTCCGGCTTTCTGATCGACCCCACGACGACGACTTCGCCGTCGACCACCACCACGGCGGTCGCGACTACGACAGCTCCGGCGACCACCACAACTCCAGCCACCACGACCCGCGGCTCCACCACGGTCAGGTCCGTCCCGGTGACGGCAGCGAAGCCCGCCCCGCCTCCACGTCCGGTATTCCCGCCCAAGTCGGTGGCGGAGCAGGCGTGGGTCCCCTTTGCCACCGTGGGGGGCGTGATCCTCCATCACCCCTCCAACCTGGTGGAGAGGATCGCCTTCCACGAGTCGAACCACGACGGCGCCCGCGATCTCGAACCTCTGCCGGGCGCCGTTGCGCCGAGCACGCTGGAGTCGAGGCAGAGGGGCACCAGCCCCCGCGGGGCGGCCGACGTGGTGGTGGATCCCGAAACCGAGATTCGCTCCCCGGTCACGGGCACCGTGAAGAGATCGGGCAGGTACGTGCTCTACTGCGACCACTCCGATTTTTTCGTGGTGATCGAGCCCGACCAGCATCCCGGCTGGGAGGTCAAGCTTCTCCACATCGCCGACCTGCGGGTGAGCAAGGGCACCAGGGTCACCGCCGGCCAGACGACTATGGCCTCACGACCGGCCGTCCTCCCCTTCGAGTCGCAGGTCGACGAGTCGAGCGTTACCAAACCAGCATGGCCCCACGTGCACATAGAGGTCGTGGACCCCTCGATCCCGGACCGCCCCTCTCCAAGAGGGGGCTGCGACTGAATGGCGCCGGCGCCGAGTCGTTCCCCAATTTTGGCGGGATCGTGGCCGCAGGGAACCAACTCAGCAGATAATCCGTCCAACCGATTATGAAAACTCTCGCTCTGATCCTGCTTTCCCTGCTCCTGGGCGCTTGCGCACGGAGCGACTCCGGCAACCCGGAAACTGGCACTCCCCCCTCCATCGAATCCAAAGGACCGGACGACGTGGTTCTCAGGGTCGACACGGGTGGAGGGTTTGTACCGGTTGAGGTCAACCTTGCCGACATCCCGGAATTTTCGCTTTACGGCGACGGAAGGGTGATCACCCAGGGTCCCCAGATCATGATCTATCCCGGGCCCGCCCTGCCCAACCTGTTGGTTCGAGAGATCGCCCAGGCAGGAGTGACCGAGATCCTGAAGGCAGCCCAGAAGGCCGGCCTGACCGGCTCGAACCGCAACTTCGACCAGGCAGCCAACGTCGTCACCGATATGCCGACCACCACGTTCACACTCTCGACCGACGACGGCACCCACGAGACCTCCGCCTACGGGTTCGACTTCCTGAGGGAGGTGGAGAATCTCTCCGATAAGGACCGTGAGGCGATCGATGCCCTTTTCGAGTTCCAATCATTCATCCAGGACCTCGAGGGCCGTCTGCCCGAGGGCTCGGTCGGCAAGGAGGAGTCCTACGAGCCTAGGCAGATGCGGGTCCACGCCACCGAGAGGGTGACTCAGCCCGCCGAGGAGCCAACGGGTGAGCAGCCCGCCGAGACGCCCGCCGAGACGCCCGAGGAGCCGGCTATCGAGCCGCCGGTCGAGGAGCTGCCGCAGGAGCCGGTCGCATGGCCGCTGCCGGCGCCCCTATCGGAGTTCGGGCAGCCCTCACAGCCGGAAAGCTACCGGTGCGGCACGGTGGAGGGAGCCGATCTCGACCTTCTTCTGACGGCTGCCCAAAAAGCCAACCAGCTGAGCCCGTGGACCAGCGGCGACAAGACTTACACAGTGATACTCCGGCCGCTGCTGCCGGACGAGACGGGCTGTCCCTAGTGCGGTGACCACTAGCTCCAACCGCCGCCCCCCAATTCCGAAGGATCCGAAAACAGTGCTCTGCGATACTGGGCGCAGATGAACTCATCCACCGGCGGGTCGAGCACCGTCGTCGTAGATCAACTCGTCAAGCGTTATCCGAAGGCGCAGGTCAACGCCGTTGACGGCATCTCCTTCGACGTTGCCGCCGGCGAGGTCTTCGGCCTGCTCGGTCCCAACGGGGCGGGAAAGACCACCACGGTGGGGGTGCTG
>JBBDRH010000040.1:0-1986 GCA_040905645.1 Actinomycetota bacterium | reverse complement strand
AGTAGTAGAAGCCGGCCAGGAATGCCAGCAGGGCGCCGCCACCCATCACGAAGTGGAAGTGAGCTACCACGAAGTAGGTGTCCTGAACCTGAGCGTCGAAGGGTGGAACGGCCACCATGATGCCGGTGATGCCGCCCAGAGTGAAGGTGATCAGGAATGCCGTTGCGTAGAGCATCGGCACCGCGAAGCGGACGTGTCCACCCCACATCGTGGCTATCCAGTTGAAGATCTTGATGCCGGTGGGGATGCCGATCACGAACGAGGTGAGCGCGAAGGCGGTGTTCGCTACCGGACCGAGACCGGTTGTGAACATGTGGTGGCTCCACACCGCGAAGCCCATGAAGCCGATGAAGATCCCCGAGAGGACCATTATCGGGTAGCCGAAGAGCGGCTTGCGGCTGAAGGTCGGAATCACCTCGGAGATGACGCCGAAAGCCGGCAGGATGATGATGTAGACCTCCGGGTGACCGAAGATCCAGAACAGGTGCTGCCAGAGGATCGGCAGGGCGCCCGCTTCCGGCACATAGAAGAGGGTGCCGAAGGTGCGGTCCATGATCACCTGGAACAGTGCGATGGTGAGCGGCGGGAAAGCGAAGATGATGAGGAACGAGGTGATGAGCATCATCCACACGAACAGCGGTACCCGCATAAATGTCATGCCGGGAGCGCGCATGTTCACGATAGTGACGATCAGGTTCATGGCCGTCACCAGCGTGCCGATGCCGCTGGCCAGCAACGCGATCATATAGAAGTCGATGCCGTTGCCGGGGTTGTGCGACAACGACGTGAGCGGCGCATAGGCAAACCAACCGGCGTCGGGAGCGCCGCCCAGGAACCAGCTGGTGTAGAAGAAGATTCCGGCCAGGGCGAACACCCAGAAGCCGAACGCGTTCAGCCGGGGGAATGCCAGGTCGCGGGCGCCGATCATCAGCGGCACGAAGTAGTTGGCGAAGCCGATGCCCAGCGGCATTATCGCGAAGAACACCATGGTCACGCCATGCATGGTGAAAAGCTGGTTGAAGGTATCGGGGGAGACGAACTGCTGTTCCGGGCGCATCAGTTGGAACCGGATCAGGAACGCCTCGAGGCTGCCGAAACCCAGGAAGATGAAGCTGGTGACTATGTAGAGCAGACCCAGCCGCTTGTGGTCGACGGTCGTCAACCAGCTTGCCCAGCCGGTCGTCCAGGTCGGTCTCGAGAGTACGCCCGCCTCGCCCGGCGCGGCGGATTGCCTACCTATCGCCATTTGATCCTCCTCGGACGTCGGCCTGCGCCTGCGGCTCCTGTCCCTCTGCCCCCAGGCTCAGCAGGTATGCGGCGATCGCACTTGCTTCGGCCTCGGCGTTGGGATCGTCGGCCTGCCAGAGCGTGGGCATGTAATTGCCCGGTTTCACTGATTGCGGGTTCCGAATCCAGCGGGTGAGGTTCTCCTGGTTGTTGTCGAGAACCGCCGCTGCGATGCTGGTGCGCAGTCCGAAGTTGGTGAGGTCGGGGAAGTCGGGGCTGCCGAATCCCTGCCCGTAGCTGTCGTTCCTGTGGCAGCCGATACAGCCCTTCTGCGCGAAGAGGGCACGGCCCTGCTGGATGAGCTGGGAGTCCTGCACCTGCAGCGGCTGCTGGGCTGTTGCTGCCGGCCCCTGGGCCCCCTGGAACGAGGCCACCCACTCGTCGAACTCGGCCGGTTCGTCGACGATCACTTTGAAGCGCATGTAGGCGTGAGCACCCAGGCAGAGCTCTGCGCAATGCCCCAGGTACTCGCCCGGCTCATCTACGGTGAGCCACAACTGGTTCTCTTGATTCGGTATCAGATCGCGCTTGCCGGCCAACTTGGGTACCCAGAAGGAGTGCAGTACGTCGGCCGAGTCGAGGTCCAGGATCAACCGGGTCCCCGCGGGCATATGCAGCTCGTTGGCCGTGACTATCCCCAGTTCCGGGTACTCGAAGCGCCACCACCACTGATACCCGGTCACCCGGACGATCAGATCC
>JBBDRH010000039.1:0-12144 GCA_040905645.1 Actinomycetota bacterium | reverse complement strand
ATTTCCTCAGTGCAATGCACCCTGATCGCGGTTTCCCGATCCTTCAACCGGATGGGCTGACCACCACTGCGGTTCCGTCGTTCAGCAGCCGTAACAATCCTTGTTCATTCAACTGCGGGACTCCCAGGGCCTGCGCTCTCGCCAGCTTCGACCCAGGATTCTCGCCCACGACGACGTAGTCAGTCTTTTTCGAGACGCTCGAGACCACCTTGCCGCCGCGCTCCTCGATCAGTCTTGCCGTCTCGTCCCGGCTCCACCGCTCCAGTCCTCCGGTCAAGACGAAAGTCTTGCCGGAGAGGTTGCCCTGCGGCGCCTCGGTCCTCTCCTGCTCGAGCACCACGCCCGACTCGCGCATCTTGCGCACGATGCCCTGAGCGCGGGGCGACTTGAAGAACTCGGCAATCCTCTCGGCGACGATGGGCCCGATTCCTTCGATCGCCTGAAGCTCCTCGACCGAGGCTAACTCGATGCGCTCCATGGACCCAAACTCGTCAGCCAGCAAACGGGCGGTCGGAGGGCCCACATCCCGGATACCGAGCGCGACCAGCACTCTCGTCAACCCGGCCGCCTTCGACTTCTCAATCGACTCGATCAGCTGGTCGGCCTTCTTGTCGCCGAACAAAGGCATCTGAAGGAGCTGGTCCCTGGTGAGGGAGTAGAGATCGCCGGGGTCCTTGACGAATCCCATGTCCCGAAGCAGATAGGCCGACTTATACCCAAGGCCCTCGATGTCCAACGCTCCCCTGCTGCCGAAGTGGAACAGCTCCTCCACCCCGCGGGAGGGGCACTCCTCGTTGGGACACCTCCATACGGCCTCGCCCGCCGGACGCTCCAGCTCCGTTCCGCAGTCCGGGCAGTGGGTGGGCATATGGAACTCGCGCTCCTGGCCTGTCCTCTTGGAGACGATCGGCCCGATCACCTGGGGGATCACCTCCCCCGCCCGGCGAACGATGACCGTGTCGCCGATGCGGATGTCCTTGCGCTTGACCTCGTCGGCGTTGTGGAGGGTCGCCTGGGATACCGTGGCTCCCGATAGCCGCACCGGCTCCAGCAGGGCGAATGGAGTTACAGCACCGGTGCGACCCACGTTGACGATGATGTTGCGCAGAAGTGTGGTCTTCTCCTCGGGAGGGAACTTGTAGGCAATGGCCCAGCGTGGGCTCTTGGAGGTGTATCCGAGCTCCTCCCGGGCGCCCAGGCTGTCGACCTTCACCACCACGCCGTCCACCTCGAAGGAGAGGTCGTGGCGATGGCCCTCCCAATGCTTGCAGAACTCGAAGGCGGCCTGCAGCTCGTCGAAGGCACGGTTATGGCTCATCACGGGGAGCCCGAGATCGATCAAGAACTTCATCTGCTCGGAGTGCTTGACGAATCGTCTGCCCTGCGTGAGCCCCATCGTGTGACAGAAGATGCCGAGCTGCCTGCCCGCAGTCACCCCGGCGTCCTTCTGGCGCAACGAGCCCGCCGCCGAGTTTCTGGCGTTGGCAAAGGGGCGCACGCCGGACTCCATCAGCTGCGCGTTGAGCTGCTCGAATGCCTGAAGGGGCATGAAGATCTCCCCCCTCACCTCCAGCACGTCCGGGACCTCCGCCGCATTGAGCTCCTGGGGGATCGAGGAGATCGTTCTTACGTTGGGGGTGATTTCCTCCCCCACCCTCCCATCGCCCCGCGTGGCCGCACTGACCAGAGCGCCGTGCTCGTAGACCAGGTTTACTGCCAGCCCATCGACCTTGAGCTCGCAGTAGAAGTCGGCGGCCGAGCCCAGGATCCTTTCGACCCTCCTGCCCCACGCGAGCAGCTCCTCTAGGGAGAAAGCGTTGTCCAGCGACCACATCGGGCTGAGGTGGGTGCTGGGCGCGAACAGGGTCGATACCGGTGCCCCCACCTTTTGAGTGGGAGAGTCGGTGGTCACCAGCTCGGGATAAAGGGCCTCCAGACCGGCGAGCTCCCGGACCAGGGCGTCGTACTCCGCATCGGCAATCTCGGGGTCGTCGAGAGCGTAGTAACGGTGGGAGTGGTAGTCGATGGTCTCCCTCAGCTCGCCGATGCGAACTTTGGGGTCGCTGGGTTTGGGGTCGCTCACGCGGCGGAAAGAGCGGATTCCACTAGTTCGGTGCGCTCTCGATCGTTCCGCCGCCGATCACCTCTTCACCCTCGTAGAAAACTGCGGTCTGGCCCGGTGCCGGCCGGGGCTGAGGCTCATCGAACTCGACCTCGGCCTCCTCACCCTCGAGTGCGACCTTCGCGGATGCCTCCGGCCCCCGGTAACGGGTTGCCACCGAGGTACGGAACAGCCGCTCCGACCTCCCGGCCACAAAGCTAACGTCTTTCAGCCTCATTGAACGACCCTCCAGGTGCCCGGCCTCTGCTACCACCACCGTGTTCTCCGAAGCTCTGATCTCCCTCACATATAGAGGGAGACCCACGCCGATGCCGAGGCCCTTCCGCTGCCCGACGGTGTAGTGAGCGAAACCCCTGTGCGTGCCGAGCTGCTTGCCTTCGGCGGTGACGATCGGCCCGGGAACGGAGCCCGCCGGGACGCGCTCGGCCAGGAACGCGTGCGAGTCGCCCCCGGGGACGAAGCACAGGTCCTGGCTCTCCGGCTTGCCGGCGGTTCGCAGCCCCAGCGACCGGGCAATCTCGCGAATCTCCGGCTTGGAGTACTCGCCCACCGGGAACCGGGCCAGCTCGAGCTCGTCCTGGCCCAGCATGTAAAGGACATAGCTCTGATCCTTGTTCCGCTCCGCCGCCCTGCGAAGCCGGAACCTGGCCTCCACCCGGTCCACGCGGGCGTAATGACCCGTGGCGAGGACGTCCGCCCCGTAGGCCCGGGATCGGTCGAGCAGGGCTGCAAACTTGATGAATCGGTTGCAGGCCACGCACGGGTTGGGGGTGTACCCCGCGGCGTACTGCCTGGTGAAGTCGTCGATCACGGTGGCGCTGAACCGGTCGGCAAAGTTCAGCACGTAAAAAGGGACGTCCAGCACCTGGGCGACCCTGCGGGCATCCTCGGCGGCGTCGACCGAACAGCAGCCGCTCTCGTTGTTGGCGGCCTCGCCCTTCCAGAGCTTGAGCATGATTCCGGTGACGTCGTAGCCGTCCTCCTTCATCAAGGCGGCGGCGACCGAGGAGTCGACCCCTCCCGACATCGCGACTATGGCTTTGCGCTTCATCCTAGTGGCCCTTCCAGTAACGGTTGCGTGTTTTTGGGGCGCGTGAGGTGGCATCAGGCGAGGCCGCAGGGAGTCCCCATAGCCGGATCCCTACGGGGGCGACCGAGAACGAAGCACTCGGTTGAGCGCAGCGAATCCAAGCCTTGCCTTCTCCGGTCCGCAGCGACCGAAGGGAGCGTAGGCCGAGGCGCCTCATGCCGCCAAAAGCCTCAAAGGTTGCTGGAAGGGCCACTAAAACGAGGAGCGATGGAACGCAGGCGATCCACCGTCTGGGCGAGGGCCTCCACGGCAGTATCCACGTCCTCCTGTTTGCTGTCCCTGCCCAGCGACAGGCGCAGGGATCCGTGGGCCAGCTCAGGCGGCACCCCCATCGCCAGCAACACGTGTGACGGGTCAAGGGAGCCCGACGCGCAGGCCGACCCGCTGGAGGCGGCAATCCCCTTGGAGTCGAGCATCAGCAGCAGGGACTCCCCCTCAGTTCCTCGAACACAGACGCTAACGGTCCCGGGGACCCGGGGCGCTCCGCCGGCGTTCACCTCGACCTGCGGAATCCTGGCGAGGATCAGGTCCTGCAGGCGGTCCCTCATCGCGCTCAGCCGCTCCGCCTGGTAGTCGAGCTCCTTCACCGAGATCTGGGCCGCCACCCCAAATCCCACTATGCCCGCCACGTTGGGCGTCCCGCTGCGCATGCCCCGCTCCTGGCCGCCACCGTGGGCGGTGGGCTCAACCGGCGTCTTGCGGCGCACGTACAGAGCACCCACTCCCTTCGGCCCCCCCAGCTTGTGGGCCGAGAATGCTGCCAGGTCCACGCCCAGCTCATCGACGTCGACCTTGATCTTGCCGAGGGCCTGAACGGCATCGGTGTGCACCAGCGCCCGGCTGCGCTCACGGACTGTTTGGCTGATCTGTGCCAGAGGCTGCACGGTACCCACCTCATTGTTGGCGAGCATCACCGAGACCAGGATGGTCTCCGAGGAGAGCGCGGACTCCAACGCCTCCATTTCCAGCAGCCCGTCCCTGTCGACGGGAAGGAAGGTAACCCTGTAGCCCCGGCGCTCCAGCCACTCAGCCGTGTGCAGCACCGCGTGGTGTTCGGTCGAGGCAGTGATGATGTGCCGGCGCCGGCCATCGAGCCTGGCAACCGCTCCTTTGATCCCGAGGTTGTCGGCCTCGGTCCCTCCGGCGGTGAAGACTATCTCGGAGGGCAGCGCCCCTATCGAGGCGGCAACCTTCTCCCGGGCCTCCTCCAATCCTTTTTTTGCTTCACGTCCCGCCCCGTAGACGCTGGAGGGGTTGCCAAAGTGCTGCCTCTGATAGGGCAGGATCGCCTCGATGACCTCGTCCATCATCGGCGTCGTGGCCGCGTAATCCAGGTACACCATCCCCCAATGATACGGCTCTGCCACGAGGAGCCTGAGCCGCCCCGAACGAGCCTGCCTGGCGTTTTGCCCATCGTGCGGATGGGTAGGTATCTAGTAGCGAACCAACCGTTTCAACACCCAAAAAGGAGGACTCGATGAGTCAGCAGAATACGATCCGCGAGAACGCCGGCGACGCCATGAATCAGGGCACTCAGAGCCCCGAAGGCACGAAGGATATGCCGGCGCCGGACTCCAACCCCTGGGGCGCGGCTGATCCCGAGCCCCGCGGCAATGATCAGGCCGCACCGGTGGGTTCCGTCCAAGCGGAGAACGCCGCAGTTCACGAGGAGGCTCAGAAGGCCCAGGAGTACTTCGCAGGCGTTGCCGGGCAGGCCGGCTTTGCCGGCATCGCCGAGAGCGAGGCAGATGGGGTCCAGGGGCAGCCTTCGGCTGGACAGAGCGCGGGTTACGACACCGGGGCTCCCGAGAGAGCCCGAGAGCAGAGTGATGAGGCCGGACAGGGCGACGGGAAGGAGCCCGGCACCGGCGAGATGATGGCCGGCGTCCTCTCCAGCGACCCGAACATGGAGTGGGAATCGAAGATGGCCGAGAAGATGAGCGGCGCCGAAGGCGTGACCGCGCCGTCCGAGGACGGTAGCTAGAAGAGAGAGGAGCTATGAGATCCGGGAGAAGAACTCCACGTCATTCTCCCGGATCTCATGGGTAGCACGGGCCTGCTCCACCAGAACATCGAGGTGGGCCATGGCCTCCGAAACGGCCATGATCCGGGCGTAGCCCTCGGCCTTGGGGTAGAGGATCTTTGAGACGTCGTAAGCAGTCGAACCACCGGCAGCGAGCGACTCGACCACTCGGTCCAGTCGCCGGGCGTGATGGCTCCTCATGTAATCGATCGCCTTGGCCGGATTTGTGATTACCGGGCCATGTCCTGGGTATACACAAGTCAAGTCGAGCGACTGAAGCCGATCTAACGTCGCCAGGTACTGCTTCAAACTGTGGCGCCTGCGGCTGGGCGACTCGCCCTCCGGCTCCAGCATGGGCTCGAGAAGGGGATTGGGACGCACATGAGGAAGCAAGGTATCTCCCGCAAACAGAACTCGGCTCTGCGGCTCCAGGTAGCCGACATGCCCCTCCGTGTGGCCGGGCAGAGACACCGCGTGAAGCGCAAAGTCGCGAAACTCGAATACCTGCCCATCTTTGACGGGAAGGCATTGAAGCTTGGCCACCTTGTGAACCCGGTGCACACGCCGTTCCAGCCGGGCCAGGTCTTTTAGTAGCTCGTCGGGGAAACCCGCCTCCATAAGAAGTCTGCGCCCGTCCCAAACCGGCCCTGCTTGAGCTATGCGCTCGACCTCCTGCTCGCCCATGTAGGCTCGAACCCTTTGCGAGCCGTTGCAGATCAAGGGGGCGAGTCCGTAGTGATCGGGATGGCCGTGGGTGATCAGGATTCGCTCAACCGACTCCAGGAAGAGACCCTTGGCCGCAAAGCCCAGCTTCAGGGCGTTCTCGCCATCGACCGTGTTGGCGCCGGCGTCGATCAAAGTGACCGGCTCGGCGACGATGAGGAAGCTGTTCACCTGCCCGACACCGAACGGTGTCGGCAATGAGATCGTTTCGACGGGCAGGGAGTTTTGCACCTCCATCTTCCTCAGGATAGCCGGGATGATCTTGCGGTGCGGCCTGCAGCGATGCGGTAAGGTCGCCGCTGCCGATGAGATCCCTGAAAACACTCGCAGTGGTTACGATCATCTGCCTATCCCCGCTGGCAGCCTCGACTCTTGCGCGCGCCGGGGAGACTCCCGCGCAGTCCGAGCCTGCCCGGACGACCACTACCCTGCCTAGCCGGGGAGGCGACACCCTGGACCGGTTCACCAGCGTGGCCGCGGTGGTATCGATTCTGATCGTCGGGGTAGCCGGCGTTTACATCTATCGCCTTATTCGTAAGGGGTTGTAGCCCCCACGTTCAGGCTCACCGTCGCTCCCAGGCCTTCGAGCTTGGAGACGATGTTCTCGTAGCCCCGTTCGATGTGATGGCAGTCGTGAATCTCGGTGGGACCATCCGCCGCGAGAGCAGCTATCAACAGAGCGGCGCCGGCTCGAAGATCGGTGGCCCGGACCGGGCAGCCCTGGAGCCGCACGACACCCTTGACCACCGCGTGCTGGCCCTCGGTCCAGATGTCGGCTCCCATCCGGGCAAGCTCCAGGACGTGGGCAAAACGGGACTCGAACACGTTCTCGGTGATGATGCTGGTTCCCTCCGCTGCAGCCAGGTAGGCCATCATCTGGGGCTGCAGATCGGTGGGGAACCCGGGGTAGGGCAGCGTGGCGAAGTCCACCGCCTTGGGCCTGGCGTCGGCGGCAACCCGGATGCCCTCCGCAGTTGGTCCCCAGCCTGCGCCGGTCAGGTGCAGCTTCTCGAGAAACATCTCCATGTCGTCGGGCACGGCGCCGATGAGCTCGGCAGCCCCGCCCGTGCCGACCACCGCCAGGGCGAAGGTCCCCGCCTCGATCGGGTCGGCAGACACCCGGTAGGAAGCTGAGGACAGGTGATCCACCCCAGACACCTCGATCGTGGAGGACCCGGCCCCCCAGATCTGAGCTCCCATCGCGTTCAGGAAGCTGGCCAGGTCCACGATGTCCGGCTCCCGGGCCGCATTCTCGATAACGGTCGCGCCCTCGGCCAGGGAGGCCGCGGTCAGAAGATTTTCGGTGGCTCCCCGGCTGGGGAAGTCGAGCAGAACCCGCTTGCCCTTCAGCCGCGGTGCGATGCCCTCGAGGTACCCGTGGTCGAAGGTAAACGAGACGCCGAGCTGGGCGAGACTCCGCTCGTGGATGTCGATCTGCCGCTGTCCGATGTTACAGCCGCCGGGCATCGCCACCCGGGCGTGTCCCGAGCGGGCCAGCAGGGGGCCCAGGACGTTGATGGAAGCGCGCATGCGGCGCACCAGGTCGTAGGGGGCCTCGGTGCGGATCTCTCCGGAGGTGTCGATGCGCAGCACGTCGCCTTCGAAGCTGACACCGGCCCCGAGGCGTTCGAGCACCTCCACCATCGTCATGACGTCGCTGATTCGGGGCACGTTGGTCAACACGGTTTCTCCCCGCCCCAGCAGGGAGGCGGCCATGAGCTTTAGGGCAGAGTTCTTGGCGCCCGAGATGTGGACGCGGCCGGAGAGCCGCGTGCCCCCCTCGACCGTCAGGTAGTCGCTCGTTATGACTTCGCTCATCAGTTCAGAATTTTACCCACAGGGCTCCGCGGTTAGTCTTTCCTCGCCCGATTCGGCTCCACCTTCGATGATGAGCGCGTCGTCTTTCACCGTCAAGAATCCGCCCATTTATCCCGAGGTTGTGATCGGCCCGGGGGACGATCTCGGTCGTAGTGTTTACCCCTCGGCTAGGTTCAGCCGCGCCTCGCACCAGGCGCGGCGGTCGAGGAGCTCGGCGAACTCCGCGTCGGACTTCGGATGGCGCAGGGCCTCTAGCGTCTCGTCCAGCTCGCGCTTCGCCTCCTCCGCGTTCACGTCGGCCTCGGCGACCGCGTTGTCGACGAGGATCGTTACCTTGTTGTCGCCGACCATCAGGAAGCCGCCGCGGACCGCGAAGGGAGCGATCTTGCCGCCCTCCTGGCCGATGCGGAGGATGCCGCTGCCGAGGGCGGCCACTATCGGCGCGTGGCCCGGCCAGATCCCGATCAGCCCGACGGCCAACCGCTCCGGCGGCGTGGGGGCGTATCGCAATCGGACGCCGCCTTCCTCGCCGACGCGATCCCACGTCGGGACCGTCACCCAGTGCGCGTCTCCCTCGAAGATCGGCCGCGCGGGGCTCACGACGACTACGGCGAGGTGCGCCGGAGTACGCGCCAGCTCATCGGAGATGTTGCCGGTGCGGATGGCGCCTTTCGGATGCTCCTGCAGCCCTACCTCTGCCATCAGCAGTCTTCCCCGTTCCCCATGACCCCTTAGGCCTTCACCTTCATCTGCTCTGCGGCCTCGACCACCTCGTCGATGTCGCCCTTCATGTAAAAAGCCTGCTCCGGCAGGTGGTCGTACTCGCCCGAGACGACCGCTTTGAAAGACCGGATCGTGTCGGTGAGCTTCACGTAACGCCCGTCGATGCCCGTGAACTGCTCCGCCACGAAGAACGGCTGCGAGAGGAACTTCTGGATCTTGCGGGCGCGGTTGACGAGGACCTTGTCCTCCTCACTGAGCTCGTCCATGCCGAGGATCGCGATGATGTCCTGGAGGTCCTTGTAGCGCTGGAGGATGCGCTGCACTTCGCGGGCAACGTTGTAGTGCTCCTCGCCCACATATTGGGGCGCGAGGACGCGCGAGGTCGAGTCGAGCGGGTCCACTGCGGGGTAGATGCCCAGCTCGGCGATCTGGCGCGAAAGCACCGTCTTGGCGTCGAGGTGGGTGAAGGCCGTGGCCGGCGCCGGGTCGGTCAGGTCGTCGGCGGGCACGTAAATCGCCTGTACCGACGTGATCGAGCCGCGGTCGGTGGAGGTGATCCGCTCCTGCAGCGCGCCCATCTCGGACGCCAGCGTCGGCTGGTAGCCGACGGCCGACGGCATGCGTCCGAGGAGCGCCGACACCTCGGAGCCCGCCTGGCTGAACCGGAAGATGTTGTCGATAAAGAGTAGGACATCGCGGCCCCCCTCATCGCGCAGGTACTCGGCCATCGTGAGGCCGGAGAGTGCGACGCGTAGCCGCGCGCCGGGTGGCTCGTTCATCTGGCCGAAGCAGAGGACGGCCTTGTCGATGACCCCGGACTCCTGCATCTCGAGCCAGAGGTCGTTGCCCTCGCGGGTCCGCTCGCCGACGCCGCAGAAGACCGAGTAGCCCCCGTGCTGCTTGGCGACGCTGTTGATGAGCTCCAGGATGACTACGGTCTTGCCGACGCCGGCGCCGCCGAACAGGCCGGTCTTGCCACCCTTGGCGTAGGGAGCGAGGAGATCGACGACCTTGATGCCGGTCTCGAAGATCTCCGTGTTCGTGGAGAGCGACTGGAACTTCGGGGCGGGCGCGTGGATCGGCCGGCGCTGCTTCGCCTTCACGGGGCCGCGGTAGTCCACCGGCTCTCCGAGGAGGTTGAAGACCCTCCCGAGGCACTCCTCGCCCACCGGCACCGTGATCGGTCCGCCGGTGTTCAGGACCCTCGTGCCGCGCACGACGCCGTCGGTCGTGGACATGGCCACGGCGCGCACCTGGTCGCGCCCGATGTGCTGCTCTACCTCGGCCACGAGGAAGACCCTGTCGTCACCCTCACCCTCGTCGATCTCCAGCGCGGTATAGATCTCCGGCAGCCCGGCCTCGCTCTCGAACTCGACGTCGAGGACCGGCCCCATGACCTGGACCACCTTGCCGTAGCTCTTCCCGTCGTCGCTCATATCAACTCCCATCGTTCTCGAAATCTCCAAGGTGCCGGGCGGAGAAAAGGGCACCGTCGCTCGCGTCTACTTCCTCAATGCCTCCGAGCCTCCGATGATCTCGGCAAGCTCCTTCGTGATCAGCGCCTGCCTGGCACTGTTGTACTTGCGCGTCAGGGTGGTCACCATGTCCGATGCGTTGTCGGTCGCCTGCTTCATCGCAATGCGCCGCGCGACCTGTTCCGCCGCTACGGCCTCCGCCAGCACCGAGTACATGATCTGCCGTCCATAGAGCGGCAGGAGCCGGTCGAGGATCCCCTCGGCCGAGGGCTCGAAAAGCGGCGGGGGCCCCGTTGGCCCAGAAACCCCCTCGGGCGCGATCGGAAAGAGCCTCATCACCGTGGGCGGCTGGCGCCCCACGCCCTCCCAATGCGGGTAGACGACGAGCACCTCGTCCACTTCGTTGGCCAGGAACGGGGTGGCGAGCTCCTCCAGGAAGAACTCCGCATCCTGCGGCGTGGGCCTGTCGCTGAGCTCGTCGACGTAGGTCTTCTCCATCTTGAACCCCTGAAAGCGGAACGCGCTGATTCCCTTCTTCCCGGCGACGAGAAGCCGAACCTGGTGGCCGTCGGCCTCCTTGGCGCGGTAGGTGTTGCGGGCGAGGCGGATCAGGTTCGTGTTGAACCCTCCGCAGAGGCCGCGGTTGGCGGTCACGACGAACAGAAGCGTCCGCTTCCCACCTCGCACCTCGAAGTAGGGCCACTTGGAGACGTCCACGCCGCTCGCACCGATCTCGCCCATGAGATGGCGGAGGTTCGCGAGATAGGGGCCCGACGACTGCACGCGCTGCTGTGCGGCCTTTAGCTTCGCGGTGGCCACCATCTCCATGGTGCGCGTAATCTTCTTGGTCGAGGAAACGCTCTTGATGCGCCTCCGGATGATCTTTGGCTGCTCAGGCATAGGTTAGAGGCACTTAGTGTGCCGCAGCCTTTCCTTCTTCGGGAGCTGGGGCCTCGGCTCCGCCCGTGCCTTCCTCCCCGGCCGCCGCTTCGGGGGCCTCGGTTCCCTCCGTGCCCTCCGCCATCGCCGACGCTTCGGAGGCCTCAATCTCCTCAATTACCTCCTCCAACTCCGCCGTGGGTGCGGTGGGTGCCGGGGGTGCCTTGGGAGCGGTTGCGTCCGCGGGAGCCGCGGGAGCTGCCTCCTTCCTCCACAGGTTCTTTTTGAACGAGGAGATCTCCTCCTTGAGCTTGGCGGCGGTGTCGTCGTCGAGCACGCCGGTCTCCTTGATCGCCTTCAGGGCGACGCTCGGCATGGACCTGAGAGCGTCGATCATCTCGCTCTCGAAGCGCTTGATGTCCTCGACCGGGACGTCGTCCATGAGCCCCTGGCCGACGGCGAAGATCGTGGCCACCTGCTCCTCCATCGGCCAGGTGGCGGCCGTCGTTTGCTTCAGGACCTCGACGGTGCGCTCGCCTCTTGCCAGCTGGGCCTTCGTCCCAGCATCGAGGTCGCTGGCGAACTGCGCGAACGCCTCCAGCTCCCGGTACTGCGCGAGGTCGAGGCGCAGCTTGCCTGCCACTTTCTTCATCGCCTTCGTCTGGGCGTTGCCGCCGACGCGGCTCACAGAGATACCGACGTTCACCGCCGGGCGCACCCCCGCGTAGAACAAGTCGGGCTCGAGGTAGATCTGGCCGTCGGTGATCGAGATCACGTTGGTCGGGATGTAGGCCGAAACGTCGCCCGCCTGGGTCTCGATGATCGGGAGTGCGGTGAGCGAGCCGCCGCCGAGCTTGTCGCCGAGCTTCGCAGCACGCTCCAGCAGGCGGCTGTGGTTGTAGAAGACGTCGCCCGGGTAAGCCTCACGGCCCGGCGGCCGCCGTAGGAGGAGCGAGAGCTGGCGGTAGGACGCCGCCTGCTTCGACAGGTCGTCGTAGATGCAGAGCGTGTGGCGGTTCTGCTTGTACATGAAGTACTCGGCCATGGCGCAGCCCGCGTAGGGGGCGATGTACTGCATCGGCGCCGGGTCGTTAGCGGTCGCGCTGACGACGATCGTGTAATCCATCGCGCCGTGCTCGCGCAGGGTCTCCACGACGCCCGCGACCGTGGACGCCTTGAGTCCGATCGCAACGTAGACGCAGATGACGTCGCCGCCCTTCTGGTTGATGATCGCGTCGATGGCGATCGCGGTCTTGCCGGTCTGGCGGTCGCCGATGATCAGCTCACGCTG
>JBBDRH010000038.1:0-1988 GCA_040905645.1 Actinomycetota bacterium | reverse complement strand
GGCGGGGCAGGCCTCGAGGATCTGGTCACGGAAGCAGTGTCCCTCGCCGAGCAGCAGCAGGCGCTCGGTCAGCAGGTCTTCCTTGTGAATGCTTTGCCGTTTTGCCCAGGGATGGCTGGCGGGCATGAGCACCTCGAAGTCCTCCTCGTAGAGAGGCTTGGTGACCACATCGGTTTCGGTGAAGGGCAGGGCGACGATGATGGCATCCAGATCCCCGCTCTTCAGCTTGCGGCGCAGGTTTCCGGTTAAGCCCTCTTCGATGTAGAGCGACATTCGAGGAGCCCTGCTGGCCAGGGCCGGTACCAGATGGGGAAACAGATAGGGGCCGATGGTGAAGATGGCGCCGATTCGCAGGGGGCTGGCCAGCTGGTCCTTGCCGGCATCGGCCAGCTCCTTGATCAGGCTGCTCTGCTCCAGCACGCGCTGGGCCTGCTCGATGATCCGCTCACCCAGCGGCGTGACCTGAACGCTGGATTTCGAACGCTCGAACAGGGCGATGCCCAACTCTTCCTCGAGTTTCTTGACCGCCACCGACAGGGTCGGCTGGGAGACGAAGCAACGCTCCGCCGCGCGTCCGAAGTGATGCTCCTGGGCCAGGGTTACGATGTAACGAAGTTCTGTTAGAGTCATTGCAGCGCCGGCAGGCATCCTCTCATGATGGGGTGACGCCTCGAAGGACGCGAAGATGACAGGGACAGATCGATGCCAATGTGCACTTTGTATCAGGGAGCGGGGGAAAGGTGAAGATGACGACACTGATTCTGGGCTGTGGAGATATCGGGACGACCCTGGGGAAACGCCTTCAGGACGTGGGCCAACGGGTGATCGGTGTGCGTCGAAACGCCACTGCCCTGGCGGATACCGGACTCGAGGCCGTCTCCCTGGATCTCGGCGACCCCGCGCGTCTGGCGGACCTTCCCGATGCCGAGGTGCTGGTCTATGTGGTCAGTGCGGACCACTTCGACGAGGTGGCCTACCGTGCGGCCTATCCGGATGGCCTCAAGGCGGTGCTCGGCGAGTTTGCCGGCCGGGAAAGGCCTCCGCGGCGCGTCTTCTTCGTCTCGTCGACCAGTGTCTATCCCCAGCAGGAGGGGGAATGGGTCGACGAGATGAGCCCGACGGCACCCTCCGGCTTTTCTGGGCAGTTGATGCGCGAGGCCGAGCAGGCACTGATCGACCACCCGCTGCCGGGGACGGTGGTGCGTTTCTCGGGGATCTATGGCCCAGGCCGCGACCGCTTGATCCGTCAGGTAGGCGAGGGACGCATCGCCCCGTCCAGTCCCGCCATGCATACCAACCGCATCCATCGCGATGATTGCGCCGGGGTACTGGCCCACCTGATCGACCTTGCCCTGGACGAGAACCCGCTGCATGACCTCTACCTGGCCAGTGACTGTGAGCCGGCGCCGTTGCACGAGGTCATGAGTTGGCTGGCGACACAGCTCAAGGTCGAGGCCACCGAGACCATCCAGTCGCCCCTACGCCGCCGTGCCAGCAAGCGTTGCGACAACACCCGGCTACTCGAGAGTGGCTATGTCTTCCGTTACCCCAGTTATCGAGAAGGCTATGCCCAGGTGCTCAAGGCGGGTGGCTTCCTGCCCCAGCAGGCGTGAACAGCCTGTTAATCCAGTATCAGAGCGAGACCCGGTAGCCCAGCATCAATGTTTCGAAGCCATCATTAGGTCGGTTGATGCCGGCGTTGGAGTAGTGGGTCAGCGCCAGGGAGAGCTCGCCATCGGCCCAGGGGAGGCCCAGGGCGATGCGATCCTCGAACTGGAAACTCGTCGAGAGTTCCCGGGCATCCAGACGAGTATCGATGAAAAGCGCCCCGCCGATCCCCGCCTCGAGGAAGACCTCACGCTCGTCCATGAAGGTGTAGCGCACCGCCGAGGTGAACAGCCAGGCCGCGTTGGCGCCCTTCTCCTCGCTTGAGAGTAGCAAGAGGCCGGTGGCCAGACGCAGGTCGAGGCGGGGATGCAGGCCTTCCA
>JBBDRH010000037.1:0-12159 GCA_040905645.1 Actinomycetota bacterium | reverse complement strand
GAGCCCGGTCGACGTGGTCAAGGTCCTGAAGGAGACCGGGACGCAAGTCCTCGTCAACTACCTGCCGGTCGGGAGTGAGAAGGCGGCCAGGTTCTACGCCGAGTGTGCTCTCGAGGCCGGCGTCGGGTTCGTGAACTGCATGCCCGTGTTCATCGCCTCCCAGCCGGCGTGGGCCCAGCGCTTTGCGGACCGGGGCATCCCGATCATCGGCGACGACATCAAGAGTCAGATCGGAGCCACCATCATCCACCGGGTGCTGGCGAAGCTGTTCGAGGACCGCGGAGTGAAGCTGGACCACACCTACCAGCTCAACTTCGGCGGAAACATGGACTTCATGAACATGCTCGAGCGGGAGCGCCTGATCTCCAAGAAGAAGTCGAAGACCCAGTCGGTCCAATCCCAGCTGGTCAGAGAGCTGCAGCCGGACGACGTCCACATCGGACCGTCCGACCACGTGCCCTGGCTGCACGACCGGAAGTGGGCGCACATCCGGCTGGAGGGAAGGCAGTTCGGGGACATCCCGATCTCGGTCGATCTCAAGCTGGAGGTGTGGGACTCCCCCAACTCCGCAGGGATAGTGATCGATGCGATCCGGTGCCTGAGGCTCGCCCAGGATGCGGGCGTCGGGGGACCGCTGCTCGGACCGAGTGCCTACTTCATGAAGTCGCCTCCCGTGCAGTACTCGGACGACGCGGCTCGCCAGATGGTCGAGGAGTTTATCCACTCCGTAGGGCCGAAGGTCACCCAGGACCTTAGCGTCAAGGTCGGCTAGTCCCGGCCTGACAGGCGTGCGCCCGGGCGGCAGGCTCGGGCGCAGCCGCAATGGGCGGTTGTTCGGCCTATCCGGGCTTCCGGGCCAGCAGCAACAGCTCCGGGTGCTCCCTGGTCGGCACCCGTCCCTTGAAGTCGCCCGGAGCTACTCCGTTGACGAACTCGGGGTCAAGGCCGGCGCCGTTGGCGATCCACTCCAGCTCTCTGGGGGTGTAGCAGGAGTTCCACATGTCGAATCGCGCGATTGAGCCGTCCTGGCCTTTCACCTCCTCAACTCTGCGCTTGAACAACGAAGTCACCGGGTCGAACTCGTCGCCCTCGGAAATCTGCCCCAGCACGTAGAAGACGTTCGCGGCGCACACCGCCGCGTGCCCGCCCGGTTTCAGCGCCCCCGCGATTCCCCTCAAAATCTTCAGATCGTCGAGCCCCAGCCCGAAGGCGCCCTCACTGATGCTCGTCACCGCGTCGAACTCGTTCTCGAAGGGGAGCGAGGTAGCGTCCATCTCGAAGAACGAAGCGCGAACCCCCTCCTCGTCGGCGCGCTCCCGGGCAATCGACAAGAAGGTCGAAGAGATGTCCACGCCTACCACCGACAGGCCCCTTTTTGCGAACTCGACCGCATGCCGTCCCGGCCCGGTCCCCACGTCGAGCAACCGGTCGCCCGGCTTGAGGCTCAGCGCGCTCATGAGGAAGTCGACCTCCTGATTGGTCCATTGAGTGAACTCGTATCCCAGGTAGGCGGTCCCGAGGTGATCGGCGAGCCTGGCGTACCAGTCCGGCGCCGGCGCCGCCAGCGAGTTATCCGCCGGCATTGTGCTGCTCATCCTCGGCGAACGGCTCTTTGGCGTGCTTCGCGGCGAACCAACCCTCCAGACGCCGGTAGGCCTCCTGTTTGTCGAGCTCCCCCTCGTCGAGCCTGAGCTCCATCAAGAAGTCGAGGGCTTCGCCGACGATCGGGCCCGGCGACAAGCCGAGGCGAGCCATCACCTCATTCCCATCGAGCGCCGGCCGCAGCCGCTCCAGCTCCTCCCGGGATCTGAGGTCGGCAATTCGCTCCTCCAGGATGTCGATCCGCTGGCTCAACTGACGGGCCTTGTTAGGGTTCCGGGTGGTGCAGTCCGCCCTCACCAGCTTGTTCAGCCGGTCGAGGAGCGGGCCGGCGTCGCGCACGTACCGCCGGACGGCACGATCGGTCCAGCCGAGCCTGAAGGTGTGCAACCTAAGATGCAGGTAGACGAGCTGCTTGACCTCGTCCACTGTGCGGGAGGGGTAGCGGAGCTCCTTCAGCCGGTATTCGGTCATCTGGGCCCCCACGACCTCGTGGTGGTGAAAAGTGACGCCCTTGGGAGTGATCTCCCGGGTCTTCGGCTTGCCGATATCGTGAAGGAGCGCGGCCAGTCTCAGCACGAGATCCGGCTCCTCGCGGTCGAAACTCGTTACGTTGTCCAGCACCGCCAGAGTGTGGGTGAAAACCTCCTTGTGCCGGTGGATCGGGTCCTGCTCCAGCTTGAGGCCGGGCAGCTCCGGCAGGAACTCGGCGGCCAGCCCGGTGTCGGTGGCAAGCCGGAGCGCAGTGGAGGCGGCCTTGCCGAGCAGCAGCTTGTTCAGCTCGTCCCGGACTCGCTCCTTCGAGACAATCCCCAGCCGATCGTGCATCTGCTCCATCACTGTAACCGCGCCGGCATCGACCTCGAAATCCAGCGTCGACGCAAACCGGCAGGCGCGCAGCATCCGGAGCGGGTCATCGGCAAAAGAGATCTCCGGAGCGAGCGGGGTTCTTATCCGCTTCGCGACCAGGTCACTGATGCCACCGAAGGGATCGATAATCTCGATGTCCGGCAGTGCCAGCGCCATCGTGTTGATCGTGAAATCCCTCCGCGAGAGGTCGGTGCCCAGGTCGTGTCCGAAGCTGACCCTCGGGTTGCGCGAGTCCCGCTCGTAGACCTCGCTTCTAAGGGTGGTCACCTCGAGCCGCAGATCCGCGTGCTGAACGCCGACGGTGCCGAACTCGAACCCGGTGGTCCACGGCTCGGAGCGGCCCCAGGCTCTGAGTATCCGAAGGGATTCCTCCGGAGGAGCATCGGTGGCAAAGTCCAGATCGCGTTCAGATTCGGGGCGATCCAGCAGCGCATCGCGGACCCACCCCCCCACCAGCCAGAGCCCGTATCCCTCGCGCCGAAAGGTGCTCGCCAGGTCGATGGCGGGCCGGGGAATCGTATCGGCAGAAAGGTTGTTCACCGCGTCGCTCCGGGATTCATGTCACCTAACATCGAAGGATAGGGTCTATCCTCCCCGCATGAACGGCACCGGACTGCAGGCAATTGCCTACGTCCTGGCCGGGTTCGTCTCAGGCGTGTTTTCGGGGGGTCTGGGCATAGGCGGGGCGGCCGTCGCCACTCCCCTCGTTCGGTTGCTCGGCCTGAGCCCCTACCTGGCGGTGGGAACCCCGGTACCGATGATCCTTCCCTCCACCATAACCGGCTCGTTGACCTATCTGCGAGCAGGGCTGATCGACAGGAAGGCCGTTGTGTGGACCTCTCCCCCTGCCGCCGCGGCGGCCTTCGGCGGTGCGATGAGCACCCGGGCGGTGGACGGCTCGGTGCTGATGCTTTTTTGCGCCGCGGTACTGCTGATTCTTTCGCTGAGGCTGCTTCCCGGATCCGGCGAGCCGGAGGAAAAGGACCCAACTCCGGCCGAGGCGGGCCGGACCTTCGGCAGTCCCATCGCCTTCATTGTGCTGGGGGCCGTCACCGGCTTCCTCTCCGGGCTGCTGGGTGTGGGGGGCGGGTTCTTGATGGTGCCGGTGTTCATCAAGGTCTTTGGCCTTCCCACCAAACAGGCGCTGGGGACCTCCCTCGCCGTGATTGCGCTGACGGTGCTCCCCAACATCGTGGGCCACAGCCTGGCGCGCAACATCGACTGGGCGGTGGCGCTCCTGTTGTGCCTGGGCGTGGTCCCCGGAGCCCGGCTGGGGGCGATCCTGGCGATTAAGGCCAGGGAACGAACCTTGCGAAGGGTGATGGCCGTCACCCTATCGATGGTCGCTCTCACCTATGCTGGTTCTGAGCTAATGAAAATTCTGGACAGGTGATCGATATGTTCAGCTTGTCTCGACGTCTGTTTGCCCTGGCGCTCGCCCTGGGTGCGCTCTCGATCCCCGCAGCGGCGCAGGCGCAAACACGTTCCGGCGACGCTGCCTCCGACGAGGTGCAGCTCGAGGTCAAGCTAACCGGGTTTCCGATCGCGGTGGGTCCGGCGGATGCGCTCACGGTAAGCCTCGAGGTCACCAACCGCGGCGAGGCCGCGGCGGAGGACCTCGAGGTGGGCCTGATCATCTACCGGGGGGTGCTCAGCCGGTTCGAGCTGGCCCAGACCTACGAGGGGAGGCTGGGCCGGGTGGTTGCCAGCGATACGATTGCAGTGGAAGGCGCCCTCGACCCGGGCCAGACGCGCACCATCGAGGTCTCCAAGCCCCTGAGCGAGCTTGCAGCTTTCCGGAGCTCCGCCATCGACCGAGCCCATCCGGTGCGAGTGGTGGTGCGCTCCGGCGACGATGCGTCCGAGCCTGTTGACACCCACATGGTGTTCTTCTCCCAGCCCCCTGAAAAACCTCTGGGAATATCCATGGTGATTCCGCTTCACTCCCAGTCTATGTACACCGACGCCGCCCGGCCGGGAGTGGTGACCACCGACGTGCTCGAAAAATCCGTGGCCTCAGGGCGACTGGACAGCATCCTTCGGACCCTCGAGGAGTACCCGAACCTGCCGGTAACCCTGGCGCCCAGCGGCATGCTGATCAGCATGCTTCAGGACATGTCCGATGGGTACCCGCGTCGCACCAACAACGGAACCACCAACGTGAGCCGCGAAGATCCGAGAGCCCTGGGCGCCACGCGGGCTCTTACCTCGATAAAGACCTTGATAGCCCGCCCGAATACGAGGTTGATCGCGACGACCTACTCCCCCACGTCTCTGCCGGCTCTGAATCGCTTCGAGCTGAAGGATCTGGTCAACTCCCAGCTCACCGAGGGGAGGAACATCCTTAAGGGCGAGCCGGTGGGCCTTCTGGGGGGCCAGCCGATGCCGGGCTGGCTGCTGCCGGCCAACGGCGACCTGGACGACGCGAGCCTGGCCGTGCTGCAGCACACCGAATCCAATCAGCTGATCCTTTCGTCACGCTCCCTCCGCCAGCCGTCGGGATCGCTCACCCGAGGCCTGCCTGTCACTCTAGATGGTGGGGGCCGCACCTCCACGGACGGCCTGACCGGGGTCGAGACGGTTGCACTGGTCGGCGACACCGGTCTGAACAGCCAGATTGAAAATGCCCATGAGCTGGGCACGATCGAGGCTCGTCAGAGGTTTGCCGCCGAGACCGCCACGATTCATCTGGAAACGCCCGGGCTGGTTCGAGCGGTAGTGGCGCAATCCCCGCTGAACTGGCAGGTGGAGCCGGGCGATGTGGGAGGCATTCTGTCGACGCTGTCGTTCGCCCCCTGGCTCGTGGCCACCACTCCCGACAACATTGTGGCTCAGCTCAAGCCGCCTGCGAACCAACGGGTCAGGTTGGCCGCCTCTGCGACGCTGCTCGAGAACTTCGAGCAGCTTCCCCCAGCCAATTACTTCACCGCGTTGAAAGATGCCCAGAGTGCGATCGACCGCTATGCAGAGCTGGCGCCTCCGCCGGAACAGCTGGGAGACCTGTCCCGAAGACTGCTCATTGCCGAGAGCGCCGACTGGTGGTCCGGCAGGACCCAACTCGCCCGGGGCCTCGCCTTTGCGCGCTCTGTTCCGGCGTCGGTCTCCTCCGAGATCAAGATGATTCGAGCTCCGGCCCCGCAGACGATCACCCTCACATCGAGAACCGGGGTGATCCCGCTTTCGGTGGGGTCTGCCCTTAATTACCCCGTCGACGTGGTGATCAGGCTCGACTCCGACAAGCTGCGTTTTCCCGACGGCAACCGCATAGAGGTGGACCAGCTGAAGCCCCCTAACCAGACCTTCAGGGTCAGGGCGATAACCCAGGCCTCGGGAACCTTTCCCCTGAAGGTACAGGTGCTCACTCCCAGCGGACAGCTGGTATCGGACAGCCAGCTCACCATTCGCTCCACCGCGTACAACGTCGTAGCTCTGTCGATCACCGGGGGAGCCGGGGTATTCCTGGTCGGTTGGTGGGCGGTAGGCGCAGTCCGCAGACGGCTCTCCAGCTAGCTACCAGTAGTGTCGACTCAAGAACACCGCCGCGGCGCGGCAGTCGCAGCGGCGGGCACTGCTTTGAGCAGAGCCACCGGGCTCATCCGCCTGGCCGCCACCACCTTCGCGCTGGGCGTGACCGAGAGCAGGCTTGCGGACACCTACAACCTCGCCAACACCACTCCGACGATGATCCACGAGCTGATCATCGGAGGCATCCTCTCTTCGGTCCTGCTTCGTGCCTACATAGAGGTGAAGACCAAGGAGGGGCAGGAGGAGGCCTCGCTGTTCATAAGGCGAGTCACCAACGCGACGCTACTTCTGCTCGGGATCGTCACCCTCCTGGTTGTGCTGGCGGCGCCGCTGATCTTCAAGCTCTACAGCTTGCGAGCGAGCGGGCCGGAGAAGCAGGCACAACAGATCGTGGGGACGCTGCTTCTGCAGCTGTTTGCTGCGCAGATCCTGTTCTACGGTCTTTCCTACATATCGACGGCAGTGTTGAACGCCCACCGGCGCTTTGGGGTGCCGATGTTCGCGCCGGTGCTCAACAACCTCACTGTGACGGCGGCCCTGGTTGTCTTCTCCGTCACCGTGCCCGAGTCGATGAGAACCGCGGAGCTGATCCCCAGCGCCGGGATCCTGCTGCTCGGGATCGGCACCACCGCCGGGGTGGCGCTTCAGGGCATCGCGCCGTTCGTCTTCATGAAGCGGCTGGGAATCCGCTCCGTCGGGCGGGCGGGATTCAAAGATCCTCGGTTCGGCCGGCTGGTGCGCCTGTCCACCTTCATGGCGGGTTACGTGGTGACGAACATGGCCGGCCTGTGGGTCGCTCTGTTCCTGGCCAACCGGGTGCAGGGGGGCACCTCCGCCTACCAGTACGCATTTGTCTTCTTCCAGCTCCCCCACGGGCTCCTGGCGGTATCGATAGCCACCGCGATCTTCCCCACCCTTACGGAGCGAGCCGTCGATGACGACCTCGCAGGCTTTGCCCGCCAGCTTGCCGGCGGCCTTCGGGCCGTGGCGTTCTTTGTTCTGCCGGCAGTGGCCGGGTACCTCGCGATAGGCCCGCAGCTGGTGGAGCTGCTCCTGGAGCACGGAATCACCACCCAGGCCTCGACCAACCTGATCTCCACCGTGCTGCGAACCTGGGCTCCCGGAATTTTCTTTTTTTCGAGCTTTTACCTCCTGCTCCGCGGCTTCTACGCTCTGGGGGACACCAAAACTCCCATGTTGATAAACCTGGTCGGGTTTGCCGTCAACGTAGTCCTCGGCGTGGCGGCGTTTGCCGTCTTCGACGACCCCCGGCTTCAGGTGGCTGGCCTGGCCGCCGCGCACGGCGCCTCCTACGCGGTGGCCTCCGCCCTGGCGCTCAGGAGCATCTCCAGGAGGGTCGGCCCAGGCGTGACGGCCGAACTGGCCCCCACCCTGGCGAAGATCTTCGGAGCTTCGGCGTTGACGGGTATCGCAGCCTGGTGGATCAGCGGGATATTTGCATCGCTGGTCACTGCTCCATCAACATTCACCCTGTTGTTTCAGGTGCTGACGGCCACTACCGCCGGTCTTTTGATCTACGCTGGATCAGCCAAGGCTCTGGGTCTGGAGGAGATGCAGTGGATCTACACGATCGCCCGCCGCCGGCGCTGAGCGAGGTCGATGGAACACCGGACCCGGTGGTAAAGCTGGCGGGGCGGTACCGTCTAACCTCACTGATCAGCCGCGGAGGCCTTGCCGATATCTTCAAGGCCGAGGATGAGGTCCTGGGCCGGCCGGTGGTGGCCAAGCTGCTTCGTCCGGAGCTGCTCGCCGACGGCGCCATCAAGCGGCTGTTCAGGGTGGAAGCTCTGGCAGCGGCCCGGCTGAGCCACTCCAACATCATCTCGGTCTTCGACACCGGGGAGCACGAGGGGATTCCGTTCCTGGTCATGGAGTACCTGGGCGGGGGGAGCCTGCGGGCGATTCTGGACAACGGGCCCATCCACCCGCTGCGCGCCGCCGAGTGGGGAGGCGATGTCTGCGCGGCTCTAGCACACGCCCACCAGGCGGGGATCGTCCATCGCGACATCCGTCCGGAGAACATACTTTTCACGGAAACCGGCCACCTGAAGGTGACCGACTTTGCCATCGCCAAGGCGGCCCTGGGAAGCCCGGAGGTGGCCGGCTCCGCAACCGGCGCCAACTCCGCCTACGCCTGCCCGGAGCGGGACCCCGATGGACGCGGTGACCTCTACTCCCTGGGCGTGGTCCTGTTCGAGTGTCTGGTAGGGGTGACGCCGGATCGGGCGCGGGCACATGCTGAGCCGGAGGGTGGGCCACCCGCGGTGCCCCGGCCGGGATCGCTCCGCCCGGGCATCCCGATGGAGCTGGATGCCGCGGTCCTCAAGCTGCTGGCCCGGGAACCGGCCAAACGATTCCCGAGCGCCCAGGCTCTTCGCTCCACCCTCCTTGGGCTCCTGGAGGACCTTGCCCCCCCGCCGGCCCCGGCCCCCGCTCCTCAGCCGCCCGCGATGCGTCCGCAACGGCGATCTCAGGCGGCTCGCGCCAAGGCTGCCGAGCCCCCCGCCAGAGCTCCCCGCGAAAGCTTTCTCAGAACCGAAGGCCGGTGGCTACTTCCTACACTTCTGGTAATAGCGGCCGCGGTTGCGGTGGCGTTGATGGTTCCGTCGGTCCGATCGGGACTCGATCGGGTGATCAATGCGCCCGGCGCCGGGGCCGGCGAGGGCGAGGCGGTTCAGATCGCACGGGGGTTCGACTACGATCCGCCTCCCGGTGATGGAAGGGAAAACTCGAATCGCGTCGGCCAGGCTTTCGACGGGAACCAGTCCACCACCTGGTCGACCACCTCCTACCGTACCCCCGACTTCGGCAGGCTCAAGGACGGCGTCGGGCTGGCGTTCGACCTCGGCAGCGCACGGGAGCTGAGCGGAGTGCGGGTCACCTCGGTGGCCGGGGGCTGGGAAGGCACCCTGCTCTTCTCGGAGGACGGGAGGACCTGGAGCTCGCCGGGCGGCGGCGAGACCGTCGATTCCGACCACACATTTCAGACGAGCGGCACCCATCGATACTGGATGGTGTGGATCACCAACCTGGTTCGGACCCCGGGAGAAGGAACCAGCGAGAACGTCTACGCGGTGGCCATCCGGGAGGTCGAGCCCCTCGCCTGAGCCTGGTCCCGGGCCAGGGGGCAGTTCATACTGCACACTGATGCGTGACCCGGACCTTGAAGCTCAGACGGACGAGCTCTTGGTTGCGGCGTTCGTCGAGTCAAAGGACGAGCGGGCGCTGGAGGTTCTGCTGGCCAGGCACGAGTCGCGCGTCTTCGGCATCGCCTACCGGATTCTCGGGAACCGGGCCGACGCCCTGGACGCCACCCAGGACGTCTTTTTGACCGTCTTCCGCAAGGCCGGCTCGTTTCGAGGACAGGCAGCTTTTACGACCTGGCTCTACCGTCTGACGACGAATGCGTGCCACGACATAGGCAGGCGCAAAGCCCGTACGCCGCTACCGATGGAGACACTGCCCAATCCCCCCGGCGCGGGCTCGGGCGAGATGGACACCCGGCTGGGAGTCGAACAGGCGCTGAGGGCCCTCCCCCAGGACCAGAGGGTCGCGATCGTGATGCGAGACCTGTACGACCTGGACTACGAGCAGATTGCCGCCGCGACCGGGGTTCCCCTCGGCACCGTGAAGAGCCGGATAGCCAGAGCTCGACGGGCGCTTGCCGGGATCATGGACGATAGCAGGGGTATGGAACCCCGGAGTGGCGGCGGCCGTCTAAGGAAACAGAGATGAACAGCACCCACCCTGAGATCGAGACCATCAGCGCCTACCTTGACGGTATGGTGACCAGCCGCGAGCGTGCCCAGGTCGAGCAGCATCTGGCTTCGTGCGGCTCCTGTGGGGAGATCACCCGCAGGATGAAGACCGCTTCCGGCAACCTCGCCGCGCTCGGCAAGGTCCAAATGACCGCCCAGGAACAGGCGGCGCTGCGCCGGACGCTCCTGGGGGCCACCAAAACCGCAGCCTCCGGAGCTTGGGGCTTTGGGGGAAGACCGGCGGGGGTTACGTCCCGGCGCTGGAGCTCCGGCAGGCTTCAGTGGTCCCTGGGAGGAGCTTTCGCACTTCTCGCGGTAGCGGTGGTTGGATTCGCCTTCATGAGATCGGTCCCCAACACCGACGGGGGGGCGCAGACTCTCACCGAAGCGATGGCGCCGGCCGACCGGTCCGCAGCTCCGATCACGATCGCCTCCGATGACCAGATCAAGGGCACCGTCCTCGCTCTGCCCGAGGTCAAGGGCTCGATCTCCAAATCCACCGCGGAGAGCGGCCCGCCGCAAGCCGCACCCGAAGCACCCGCGCTTGCAAGAACAGACGCTTCCCGCGACAGCGCCGCAGCCCAATCCAACGACGATGCGGAATCGTTTGCGACCGGCGGCGGAGACGACGGCGGCGGCGGAATCGCCGGTGGGGGCGGCGCCTACGCCGGGGCGGCCACGGATGCACAACCCTTCACAGTTGATGCCGGCGCCGCCTGCTCTGCCGCCATTACAGCGACCCAGCCCGACTCACTGGAGGAGATCGCCGCCCGCGAGATCTCGTACAAAGGAAGGCAGGCCTGGCTGATCGTTTACGGCGTGCCGGCCGGATCGGGCGGCAGCTTCGTAGAGATCACGACTTTCGTGGTGGACCCTGCAGACTGCGCCAACCTCTCGGGGGAAGCCCTGGAGAGGAGCTTTCTGAGCCGCTACTCGTTCAAGCCCTGAGTGCCTAGTGAGATTGGAGCACCACCCACACGTTCTCAAACCGGCGGTCCCGCAGGTCCTGCCTGGGAATCCAGAAATAGAGCATCCCGCCATCTCCCCACTGCAGGTTGGCCGAGGAGTCCGAATCGAGCTGTAGCAGCAGCACCCACTCTGCCGCTCCGGTTTCCAGCTCCGCCCGCTTGGGGTCGCCTCGGTCACTGCCGTCGCCGAATCCGTGGGTGACCAGCTGGGCCTGAAGCTGCATATCGTTCTGGATGGTCTCGGGATGACCCAGGACGTGGTGATTGGTGTCCGTAAACGGTCCCTGCCGCCGCTCGTAGTCGGAGGCAAACTGGGCGTACCGGTCCAGCTCCCAGTCGAGCATCTGGGATCGAAGCTCCAGCAGGTCGCCGGCCCGGGACCGCAGATGAGGAACCGAGATTCGGGGGAAGAAGTCCAGGGATCGCTCGTCCAGCCCAAACCCCGCCCGAGCCGGGGGACGCTCGATGAAGGTCGTGGTCTCCGGGAAATGGACCACCCGGAAGCCGGCCCGGTCCGAGATCTCAAAGCCCCAGGGCTGAGTTTCGAGGTCGTAAAAAAAACTGAGCACGCCGGTACGGGGCAGCAGCCGCGCCATCTCCATGCTGCGCAGATCCTCGAGGTTGAGCTGGAGCAGGAAGTCCAGCGGCCGGTTGCCGTTCATCGGCCACTCGAAACGCCCGGGCAGGTTCGGGTTGCCGCCGAGCTTGCTCATGGGCAGGTTGCGCCCCGCCTCCGAAGAAGCGGTGAGCCAGAATCCTATGGAAGTCTCGGACAGGCCACTTACGACGGGCCCGAGCCGGCCCAGGCCGGATGCCGCCAGCTGCTCCTTGAGGGTGGGAAGCACCATTCCAGCGATCAGATTACCTGAAGCTAGTGCCGTGACCACTAAAGTTTGCGTGTTTGGGGCGCGTGAGGTGGTGTTCAGGCGAGGCCGGAGGGAGCCCGTCTAGCTGTGCCCTAAAGAGGCGACGAGAACGAAGCACTTTGGTTGAGCGCAGCGAATCCAAGCTTTGCCTTCTCCGGTCCGCAGCGACCGAAGGGAGCGTAGGCCGTGCCGCCTCACGCCGCCAAACACCCGAAGGATTGGTGGTCACGGCACTAACCGGCGTCGAACTGCGGCGGCTAACCGGCCTGTTTGGTATCGCCGGGTTTGCCCAATCTCAACCACCCGCGCCGCGCGCGGCTTGTTACCCGAATCCTCCCGCCGCCGCACCGCACAAGAGCGAATTCCTCCCATCTCACTAAGGGTCGTGATCACCGGCGATTCGTTTGTTAACAGGCCCGAAACGTACCGTAACAAAGGCGAAACACTCCTCTTGTAGTGTCCCCAGCGCGGCCATTCAATCCGCGCCTGTTGGGGGTAGCGAGAGGAGAAACATGCCTTGGAGATAGACACTGGAGATACCGCTTGGATGCT
>JBBDRH010000036.1:0-12206 GCA_040905645.1 Actinomycetota bacterium | reverse complement strand
TCGGGGATGACTGGGCGCTCGAATGCCAGGTTAATTCTCAGACGTTGCACTAGGCCCGCAAGGGCTCCGGCACAGGTGCGTCGCAGGAAGCCGGGGTCGTCAGCGGAGCCGGCCCATCAGTCGGAACTGGACTCCCCTCAAGATGGAGATCACGAAGCCCAGCGGTCTCACCAGGATGGAGAATCGAAGCTGCAGCTGGGCCAGGAAGTTGATCGTTCGGTTCAGTGCCCTGATCGCGATAAGAATTCCTGCACAGTTCCCCCTGCAGTAGGGCGGAGCCTGGAGTACGAGCTGGCCGGTTTTGGGTTCGAACTGCTGGGTGATGCCGGCCGCCGGTGCCGAAGTTGAGATGCCCTGCGTCTGAACGACAGTCAGCGCAGCCAGCGTTGCCAGAATGACCCCTATGACGATCATGGAATAGGGAGTAAGGGTTCCTACTCTGGTGTTGTGCATGGGCACCTCCTTCGGCCAGACCTTGTTCACGCATAGGATGTGTCCATACACATCTGCCTACTAGGATAGCGGATCCTGGACACGAGTCAACCGGACCTGTGATTGTGTGGCGAACTTCGTCCGCACCCGCCAGGTGAATCGGTGTCCCAGCCGTCTGCGTTTCAGCGGAAACTCAGCGTTATCCCCTAACGTCTCTGCATCCATGAGGCAGCAGGTGGCCGGAATTACTCGGCGGTGATGAAAAGGAGACTTATGACGTCGCCAAAACTGAGAGCAGTTCCGGGGGCCTTTGCTCTCACGGCGCAGCGCAGGCTGCATGGTTCGGTCTTCCCGGCAAGATCGAACTTTCTCCATCGCGAGCGAATTCGGCGGATCCTCGCGATTGGCATTCATGACAGTATCAACCGTTGAGTCGCCGAGGGCAGCGACCTGCCCGAACCCGATTCGGTGACCAGCCCTCCGGCAGTTCTTCGAGCGGCGTGGGCGAAGACATCAAAACTGGGTCCGAGGAGCGTTGGGAAACCGGTATCTGCGACCCCGACTACTCCATACTCGGGAGACGAATCAACGAGCTGATCGAGGCGCACGTCAGCTTGCTAGAGCCCCCTCCCGACGCGTTCGCATTTGTGTGCGAGTGCGAAAACGGCGATTGTGAGGATCGCATTCAAACCAGCGTGCAGCGGCACCGGCTGATCCGCGAGGACGGCTCGTCCTTCATGGTTGTTGCCGGCCACGAATCGAGGGACGACCTGGTCGTCAAACGTGAGTCCTCATGGTTGATCGTCAGAAAGGCAAGCTACTCGACCGCTCGGCAGAAACAGGCGTAAACCGGCGGCCCTCGGAGGCAAATTACCGCTGCAGGCTATCGGCACTTTGTGCTTGGCAGCCTGGTCTCGAGTCCGAGGCGTTGACGTGGGCCCGCCGGATCGATTCTTGGAGCGATGATGCTTGCGCCTCTTGGCGGACCTTCTCCGAGATGAACCTCGCCCACTTTGCCCCCGAAGAAATACGACCAGGAAGCCGCCCACGATGAGCGATGTGCCGAGGCCGAAAAACACGTTGACCCAGGTGATCAAGAAGGCCGGCCGGGTGATCAACAAAACCGCCTGAAGGATTCGCTCCTGGGATTCAGGGGTGCTACAGCTCGCCCGCAGCCAGGCACGGCCGACCTGAGCGCTGGTCGGCACATTTATCAGCTGGACAAACGTGCCGTCGCTCTGGGCCACAGCAAAGGTCGATGAGGCAGGAAGGGGATCGAAGAGCTCAAATCGGACCTCATCGCCCCCGGTACAGCCATAACCGGTCACCGTTATCGTTTCCCCCGCCCTAAGGGAACCCCGAGACGCGGTGAGTGGCTGCAGCTCGGTGCCTTCTGGTGGTTTTGGCGGAGCTGCGTGAGCGGCCTCGCCCACCAACAACCAAAGCACGGGCAAAGCAAAAAAGAGCTTGGCCATCAACGAAGGCCCAAGTATGCAGTGATCAAGGTAGCGGCCGCGCCGGCGGCCAGGGAAACAAAGGCCACGAGAAGAGTGGCCGAGTTCCGCAGGCCCATGAGGTTGCGTGTTCTCAGCCAGCTCTGGGAGTGTCGACGATGCTCAGGCGCGGTCATCGGCCACCAATCTGCCGATATCGGCGACCGGCCGCCGAAGCAGTGGGGCCAGCCGGTCCACGATCCGGGCGCGCAGAGTGGATCGTATCTGTGCAGAGAGTTCCAGAAGGTTACCGACCTCGCCTCTCCAAGACAATGTGTTGCTCCGCTCGAAGGCCCTTCGGCTCTGGATCGAGGCGCCCGGCGGCGGCTCAATCTGAACGGAGAGATCGTCGGGCACAACGGTTGCCTGATTCTGGACGACCAGGTTGTACGCGCCTTTGGACAGAGCGCCCGGAATCAGGTAGCGGAAGGTCCAGGTTTGAGACTCGCCCGCACCCAGCTCGACGTAAGCGCCCAGGCGCCTCTTCCCCAACTCCAACGAGTTGTCGAAATCAAATGACGGGTGTCCGTTCTTCAAGACCTGACGAAGCTGCGCTCTCGCAGGCACGAACAAAGAAAGAAAATCTCGGGATCGCCCCGGGTTCAAGTCGATCTGCGGCCTGGCTCCACCCACGTAATCGGGAAAGCTCATTCCCGGTGAGGCGGTGTTCCTGACCGTGACCTGAACCTGCGAGTCCAGCCCTCCGTCCCATCGCAGCCGTCCGGTGTAGCTGACCATCCGGGACTTGTAGAAGTCCATCTTGTTCTCACCGGTGTTTTGAGAGACAACCAGGAGGTAGTCGCCGTCGGTCTCCTCGACCCGTCCACCGATTCCCAGCCGCTCGATCAACGCTTGTTCGTCGGGATGCGTGGAATATACGACGAGGTGCCTTTCGGAGAGTGCCCGCCCAAGAGCTCGGCTAACCGCGCGCGAATCGATCGCCCCGGCGAAGACGACCTTCTCCCAGACCGCTGCGGTCATTTGGCTGAGCCGTTCCCGCCGCTCGTCGAAATCGTCCTGGTATAAGAAGTAGATTCGGTTTAGGGCCCAGTTGACGATGTTGTCGGACGTGAGCGGCTCCGGAATGCCCTCCACCACTACGGGACCGGTGACGGCGAGCAGGTATGAGAGTGCGGTGGGGTCCAGGGAGACCAAACCGGAGGCATCTATGCCCGCGGCATTCTTCAAATGGGAAAGCAGCATGGAAGCGCCCAGCGGGAAATCCGGGCTCATGAGCAGGTTCTGGGAGGAGGTCAGCCCGCCCAGGCCGAGATACTGGCGTTGATACTCCAGGAGCTCGGGGCGATCGCTTTCGATGGGCGTGCGCGGCAGCACAGGCAGGTCCGTCAATGATCGAAACTCACCCAGGCTCATCCGGCCATCCTCGACCGTCAGCAAGCCGAACGATGCCAGATAGCCTCCCCTTCCCCGAAGCTCGGCGCTGTTCTCCGCTCCAACCACCCAGGTGCGGGTAGTACCCGAACCGAGCAGCCGGGGGATGAGGAATGCGGCTCCGGCGGCTATATCGGCCTGACGCCGGGCCTCGGCAAGAAGGCTGATCGCTTCGCTTCTAGACTCCGCCAGCGACGGGATCAAGAATTGTCCCGGAGTTCGGGCGATAAGATCTTCAGACGTGGCGAGGTAGGTGCTCACCCGTCGCGCGGGCTCGGCAGCTTCGGCAAACGGAGCGAGGTCCAATACGCCGTCCCTGAACGCGGCGCTGATGTGACCATCCTCAAGAGGCACTTTGCCGATGATCTCGACCCCCGCTCTGCCGGCGTTGACCAGATCCGCCCCAGCCTTGGAAAGGGCGATGGGGACCTCGAGATTCCGGTTTATTACCGGGATCACCCGCGCCCCCAGGGCAGGCCACGAAGACAATCTGCTGAAGGCCTGTGCGAATGACTCGCTTGCGTTGTCGAGGGCCGCGCTTGCGCCTTTGGGATCCAGGGCGCGCATGGCTTGCCCTGCCCGAAGCATCGCCGACCGAGCCTCGAGAAGATCTCCTCTCGCCATGAGCGCCAGAGCAATACCGGGAGTTGCGAGGAGCAGCAAACCGGCAACGCCGCCGGCGAGCCAGAGCTTCGACCTGAGGGCACCCTCCCTGGTGGGAATTGCTCGAGCGCGCTCCGGTACGAGCTGCCGCCAGGAAGGGTTACGCTCCCAGAGCCTCGCGGCCAGCCGAATTTTTGTCTCTCGCTTGGAGAGCAAGAGGAGAATCGTCCGCCAAATCAGCCAGAAGTCGAAGCTCAACGATCTGTTCGCCACATAAAAAAGGTCATACTCGGGATTTCGATCGAATCGGTCCTCCCGCACGCGGCTCAGCTGCCACAGGCCCGTCAGGCCCGGCCGAACCGTCAAACGCTGGTAGTGCGACTTGTCCGAGTACTCCGCCGGAATGATAGGCCTGGGTCCAACCAGCGACATGTCGCCCCTGGCGACGTTGAAGAGCTGCGGGAGCTCATCGAGCTTGAAACGTCTCATCAGCCGGCCGGCCGGGCTCGCCAAATGTTCTGCTTCCCGCTTGTTGACGTCCGACGGCGCTTCCGGCCGAAGCGTTCGGAACTTGTTCACGACAAAATAGCGGCCGTTCTTTCCCACGCGGACCTGCCGGAACAAAGCCGAAGATCCGGTCGACAGGCGCGCTATGGCACCCAGCACAAGGAGGATGGGAGAAAGGACCGCTAGGCCGATGAGCGATGCCGAAAGATCGCGAACTCGTGCCAGGCTGCGATGGAGGAGAAGCCCGTTCTCGGCCCCCATCTGGACCGCCCTGCCCATCAGGTTCGACGGAAGGCCGGCGTCCGTCCCCTTATGGGTCATTGGATCCTCCTCTCCCCACCCGCTCCTTCGATCGGCAAATCCCTTCCTTGGTTAAGGTCAAATGAGTGTACACAATTTCTGTGTGTAACAACCCCAACAATTTTCAACCGCAGGCTTCACGACCAGCGGACACAAAACTCGATGCGAAGGATTAAGGGCTACCTTGATGCACTTGATCCTGCCGCGGAGCGGCCGAGCGCTCTTGACGAAGTCGGCATTGGATCAGACGAGCTGGACGTCGGCGCAAGGTCAGGATTCCAGCCTGTCGAGCTGAAATCGTATAACATGGTACGAGTGGAAACCTATAGTATGCGTAGACCGGTGTGACGGTCCATGGTGTTTTTAATCGGCTGATCGGCCGATACGACCCCGACGGGATACTGGACGTTCTGACCGGATTCCCGCGCCAGGTGGAGCTGGCTTTGGAGCTGGAGGTAGCGATCCGGCGTAAACCACGCTCGATCGTGGTTGCGGGTATGGGGGGCTCTGCTCTGGGCGGCCAGCTGGTAACCGACCTTCTGAGAGACCGGCTCCCCGTGCCGCTCATCGTCCACCGCGACTACGCCGTTCCGGAGTTTGTCGACGAGTCCAGCTTGGTGGTGGCGATCAGCTACTCGGGGGACACGGAAGAAACCGTCTCGGCCTTCGAGTCGGCATCTAAGCGGGGAGCCGAGGTCGTCGCCATCTCGTCGGGCGGCAGGCTGAAGGCCATTGCCGAGAGGCGTGGCGCCGGTCACCTCGCTCTTCCCCAGGGGATCCCACCCAGGATGGCGTGGGCTTATCTTTCGCTGCCGTTGATCAAGATGTTTGCCGGTGCGGGGCTTTGCGACCTGGACACCCAGGGACTTTCCACGCTCATGTCCCGGTTATGTCGTGAGTACCAGCCCGGCCGGCAAAACGAGCCGATTGAGCTGGCCCATGAGCTGCGAGGCCTGATTCCAATCTACTGCAGCAGCTCCTCCACCAGCATCCTGGCCTACAAATGGAAGATCAACACCAACGAGAACGCCAAGCAGCAGGCGTTTGCCAGCGTTTTTCCCGAGCTGAACCACAACGAGATGATGGGCTGGCGCTGGCCGGACGACTCGCTCAGGAGGTTTGCGCTGGTTTTTCTGAGGACCGATTTCGAGGGTGAATCGATCGCCCGGCGGATCGAGCTGACCAAAGAGATCGTCGGCGGAGGGCCGGAGAAGATTCTCGAGTTCGAGGCGCCCGGCCGCACGAAGATCGAGCAGCTGTTTGCCTCGATCTACGCCGGGGACTTCATGAGCTACTACCTCGCGCTCCTTAACCACGAAAACCCCGGGTCGGTGGCTGCTGTGGAGCAGCTCAAGGCGCGGCTTGCCGGTTAGGGGTCGCTCGCCCGACCGAGCTTATGAGGCGATCCCTCCCCGAGGGTCAGGGGTTTGGGATGCACGTTTGGTCAGGGGACCGAGCTGACACGATGGATCCCCAGGAGACCACCGTCGACCTTCGCTCCCAGCTCAAGGTCCTCGCGCGCCGCCGCTGGATCGTGGTGGGGACGTTCTTGCTGGTCGTCGCCTTCACCGGTCTGGTCACCTGGCGGCTGACACCGATCTACGAAAGTATCGCCATGGTGGAGGTGCAGCCCACCTCATCCTCTTCGAGCGACGCCAGCAGAGTCCTGGAGAGCCTCGTCGACCCAACCCGCGGGTTGCAGACGCAGGTCGAGCTTGTGAAGAGCAAAGCGGTTCTGAAGCTTGCCGCCAAGGAGCTTGGCCTGGTTTCGACCGTAGAGCTGGGAAAGAGCCTCTCTGTCGAGCTCTTGGAAAATACTCAGATCGTCGAGATCCGTGTCGAGCACGAGCGCCCCGACGAGGCGCGGGACTGGGCAAACGAAATTGCTTCCTCCTACATCAAGTTTCGAAGGGAGAGAGCGCTCGAGACCAGCCTTTCTGCAGGTGAGTCGATAGCCCGCGACATCGAGGCGGTGAAAAGCCGGATCACGGAAGTCGATACCCAGAGCGAGGACCCGGCCAGGACCGACTCACTGAGAGCAGAGCGAGAGCGAGCGGTTGCCCAGCTAAATGCACTCGAAGCCCAGCTCCAGGTGCTGCCCGACGCCGAGGCGGTGCGCCGTGGGGGCGGGACGGTGATCTCGGAAGCGGAAACACCGACGATTCCTGTTCGCCCCAGGATGGGTCTGAACCTTGCGGTGGCGACAGTGATCGGAGTGATTCTGGGGCTCGCTTTGGCCTTTCTCGCCGAAAACCTCGACGATCGAATGAAAAATCCGGAGGAGGTGGAGGAGCGGATCGGCGCTCCGGTGCTGGGTTATATCCCACTGGTGAAGGAGTGGGACCAGACCAATCAGTCAACCGTCGCAAGTGAAAGCGCGACCGCTTCCGACGCCGCGGAGGCGTACCGAACGCTGAGAACCAACCTGCGCTTTGTTGCGTTGGAACGTCCCATCAAAACCCTTCTGGTCACGGGTGCGGTTGCCGAGGCGGGAAAGTCAACCTGCGCGGCGAACCTTGCAGCCACGCTGGCTTGGGGAGGCGACAAGGTGGTGCTGGTGTCGGCCGACCTGAGAAGGCCCAGTATCCACAAATTCTTCAGGGTCTCCAACTCGAGGGGACTGGTTAACGCCCTCGACCCCTTCTTCCCGCTGGAGCAGGCGCTTCAAAGAAACGAGATTCCCAATCTGAGGATCCTGGCGGCAGGGGGGCTGCCCCCCAACCCGACCGAGGTGCTTGCCTCGAAAAGATTTGGACAGATACTGACCCAGCTGAAAGGGCTTGCGGACTACGTGGTCATCGATTCTCCGCCGGTCCTTGGTCTGGGGGACTCCAGCGCACTTGCATCTCGGGTCGACGGCATCCTATTTGTTGTGCGAACCGGCACCGTAACGAAGCGGGAAGCCTCTCATGCAGCCGACCAGCTTCGAAAGGCCGGAGGCCAGATCATCGGCTGCCTGCTCAACGCCGTAGAGCACGAAAAAGGCTACGGGTACTACTACCACTACTACTACCCTCGCTACCAGGCCGACGCACCGCTGACTCGGCGGTAGTCGCGGAGCCGCCAAAAGAATCAAGGTGGCGGCGAAAGTTCACCCGGGCAGAGAAGAGGAAACTCTGGTTCGTGCGCAGTGGTATCGCCAAACGGCGGCCCCGAGCGCGTAGGCAGCCGCAGTACCCACCGCGGCTCCAAAGAAGTCGTCGACCATTGATCCCAGCAAGGCCGCGGACACGACCAGTCCTCCACTCCAAATACCTATCGCCGCAGCGGTGAAGGTAGCCGCCCGCTTACGGAGACAAGCGCTGTCTATGGCGGCGGAGGCAAGCCCGATGCGAGCCGCAGCCTCGAGAAGCACGATCTGACGAATACTCGGGCCCCACAGCCCGCCCAGAATGATCTTGCCCACGCTTGGCGCCGTGAAGAGCACTCCTCCCCACACCAGGGAGGTCGTAGCCAATAGGAACCTTGCTCCCCGGGGGCCTTTGAGACGATCGTGGGCCGTCCATCTGGTCAGAGCGGTTCGCATCCCCTGGGCAAAAACGAGGATTGGGCTGAACAGCGTGGAGGCGGCCCGAAGCACTCCCAGCGCCACGTCCTTGCCCATCATGAACAACCCGATTGCTATGAGCGGCCCTACCATGCTGCTTCCCAGGGTCTCCACCGCCAGGTGTTGTCCGACCCGCCGTTTGCTCCTCCACCAGTTGAATCCCGGGACGATCAGACCGGGACGCAAATGCGATCTAGCCCCGATTGTGAGCAAGCCGGCATATGCGCCAATCGTCCACGCGAGCGCCGCCCACGCGGGGGTGTTGGGCAGTATGCCAAGAGCCATACATACCAGGGTCGCTACTTGCGTCACGAGCCAGGAAGTATCCGAAAAGACTGCGCGCCATGGGTTGCGCGAGGCGAAGCAGACGAAGCGGTGGGTGTCCTGCGCGATGAGGGCGGGGAGTATCGCAGCCATGGCAAGGACCATCTCCAGGTGGTTCGTCAGATCGGTAAGGAGGGCGGCGACCAGAACGAAGACCGGCACCAACCCCAGGCCCAGGGCGAAGGCGAAGGCAGTTGGAAGCGGGGTGCGCTCAGGACCCGTGCCGGTTTGGGTGACCAGCCAGGTTTCTCCCAGAGCCGCTCGGATCATCACAAGCGAAAAGTTGCACAGCTGAAAGAGGAGCGCAAAAACCCCAAAGACCGCAAGGTTGGCGACCCGAGCCACCGCGATCCCGAGGACAAAGTTCGTGAGGCTGTAAAGGCCATAGTCCGCGACGACCGCGGCTCGAGAAGGGCGCAGCTCGTTGTGTGTTTTCAACCAGACCCGCTGCGGCCGTTCATCGCATATGGACGATCGGGGACGACTTCCGGGTCCGGCTCGCCCGGCGGCCCTGGTGGCTTGCCACTCATGCTGGAAGTAACCCTTTGTAGTATCGGCCGGCTGAAGATCAGGGCCACCGGGATCCAGCCAAACCTCTTGTACAAGAACGGTTGAGCAAGGCCGTTGACGATCATGGCGCACGTCGACCCGAGAAGACCCGCCCGGATCACCTTGAGCCTCCAGGAGGTGGTTCCTGCCCTGCCGGGGCGAACAATTCGGAGCGACAGGAAGATCACTCCGAACAGTCCGGTCAGCACCAAGAGCCCCCCGGCGTGCCAGGCCAGAATGGGCATGCTGTGGACCTGTCGGCCGCGGAAGACATCGGTGCTCTCGCGGTCGAACCCTCTGCCCACGAGAGGATTTTCGGCTATGTCCTCAAGAGCGGACTTGATGGTCCTGAACCTTGTCGATAAGGTGCCCCGGCCGCCCACCACCTCGCTGAGCCGAGTGCGAGGGTCCTTTATGTCGGCGAATCCACCGCCCGCTTCCAGCGTCGCACCGTATCGAACCACCAGAACCAAGATCAGGGCGGCGAGGCCGCCGCCGTACCAAACCCATCTCCTCGAGACCCGGTCAACTTTGCGCAACGCCACCAGGGTGACCACAACGCCGGCCAGTGCACCCGCGAACGCACTGAGCGATCCCGACAATCGCAGGCCGGCCAACGTCAGAGGGAACCCAAGCCCCAGGAGCACAAACGCAAAGCGCCGTTTGGCGAAGAGAAACAGCGACACCAACGACATCGGGAGTGTGATGGCGAGGGCTGCCCCCAGGTCGTTGGGATGCCCTGCAAATCCGGTGTAGCGGCCGAATTGAGGGGAGCCGAACAACGTCGACTCGAGCCCGCCGAGCTGCAAAGTGGCTGCCAGCCCCTGGATAGCTCCGGCTATTGCCAGCGCGGCCGCCGCTTTGACGAGATCGCCCTCCTGTCGCAAGAGCATCCAGGCGAGCAGGGGAAAGAGCCCGGTGACCACCAGCAGCCGCAGGGTAATGCTTATCGATGCCGGCGGATCCACAGCCCGAATAGAGGAGAGGAATCCGCCAAGCATTACTAGTCCGACGCAAGCGGCCCAAGAAACCGGCATGGGAATTCTTCGGGCGGATGCACCCAGGGTGCCGGTCGCGAGCAAGCGCAATACGGCGAGGACGCCGCATGCCAACAGCAGGCCGTCGGTGACGGTCACGGCGGTGGCGAGACGAACCGAGACCAGGCTGCTCGTTGCTATCGCAGCGACGAACAGCGATTCCGCGATGCGGGGCCCGGCCCGGCGCTCGACCGGCAGCATGGGCTCAGGCAAGGGGAGCTTCTCGAGATACGGTGTCGTGTTGGGTTTGGGGTGTGGCGGCGACCGCTTGAAGTTCCTCCAAAAAAGCGCCAAACAGCTTCAGGATCCGTGCGTGGCTGAATCGTTCCCTGGCGATTGCCTCGGCGCGGCGGCCGAGACGGGTCCGGAAGTTGCAGTCGGAGAGCAGCTGCAGGATTGCTTGCGAGAAACCCTCCGCGCTAGCTCTGACCAGCACCGACTCCCCGTCATGTAAGGCCGTGCCTTCGATTCCTGGGGGAGTGCTGACTATCGCCTTGCCGGCCAGCGCTGCCTGAACGGTCTTGAACTTAAGACCCGAGCTTTGGCGATCCGGAACGAGGATCACGTCCGCAAGGTTGTAGTAGGGCCGGATGTCGGCCACGTCGGCTTCGACGGATACCGACTCGTGTTTGATTCCCAGCTTGTCGGCACCGGCCCCGACGATCAGCAATCTTGTTTGGGGCAGCTTTGCCCACACCAGGGGCATAACCTCCTCAACTACCCAATAGGCATTCCAACGCTTGGGGGTCCAGTGAAAACTGGAGATGAGGGCTAGCGTGGCCTCGTCGGCGCGCCGCCCGAAATCCGGCGAGGGCATCGACTCGAGCTCCAATAGGGGCGGCAGGCAGGTCACCGGACACGTGGTCCTGAAACGGGCCGCATCTTCATCGGTGAGAGTCAGTACGTGGGCTGCCTTGGTGCTCACCCGAGCTTCCAGGTTGGCGATCATCCTCGCTTCGCGTCTCAGGACCCAGCGATTGAGGGGATTCGAGGGAAGCTCACTCAGGCTGCGAGCCGATTCCGCCTCGGAATTCTGAGCGACGTAGACGATCTGCGCGGGGAGGGTCTCGGTGTACCGGGCGAGAAAACAGGCAGACCTTAGGTGATTGAGGAAGATTGGACGTCCGGGTGACTCGTTCGCGAGTCTCAGGAGCTCTTTGCGGATTCCGGCCTGGTCTACCGTCCCCTCCAGAGCCGACCGACATCGCAGCAGGCTCAGTGCCTGGTTCAATCGGCGGCGCCACCTCCGATGATTCGGCAGGCCGGGCACAACCAGGAGCTGAACCACTCCAAAAGAACCCAGGGCAGCCAGCATCGAACGAGCGAATATGCCCGAAGCCGACTTCAGCTCGGTGGGATCGTCGACGCAGACGAACAACCAGGACGCTTCTTGCGTTTCTTGGGCCGCGCCAACCGGCGTTTTCCGAGGGCAGTTAGGCGCCGACAAGAAGCCGACCGGTGGATCTTTGGGCGTGCTGCATCACAACACGGCCTTCTTGAGGAACTGAATCTGCTCGAACAGCAGCTCATCGCGCGTTTCGGCCGGAAGGGTGACCGGCCGCTTTCGAATGTCGCCGAGACCCAGCCGGTCGAACAGGTGTGAGCGGCGAGAGGGGGAGAAGAGCATCGCGGGCTTCCCGTACGCCAGTGTGGCGACACAGGCATGCACCCGGTCGCTGAGCGTCAGCTCTGCACCGGCATAGACGGCGCAGTACGAGAAGGGCTCGTCCGACACCATGCCGTTGGGCCGGCGGTAGATCTTCCAGGAGACGTGAGGGTTGTAACGATGATCGGGGCGGACGACTGTGAGCATTCCGATCGACGAGCCCAGCTCGCGCCGGTCCAGCCCCGCCCCCAGGTAGGCCTCCCATTTGCCTCGGTTCGAGAACCACCTCTGAAGCTTCGGTTGGGTGTAGGACCAGACCTCGCCATCGAAATGAAATCTCCTGGCAAAGCCTCGGCCGTTCCGCTGGTTCGGTGAGAAGGCCCCCAGGGCGGGAGCCACTGAGAAGCAGGGCTCGG
>JBBDRH010000035.1:0-1997 GCA_040905645.1 Actinomycetota bacterium | reverse complement strand
AAGAGTCCGGCCATGCCCGCGATGGCCGCGGCCAGAGCTACCGAACGGCCGGAGTCGCCTGCGGCCAGCGGGAGGACCGTCGCTGCCACGATGGGCACCAGGGACGAGTCCGGGCCCAAAATAAGCACCTTTGAAGGCCCCATGATGGTATAGGCCACCAGGGCCGCAAGTGTGGCGTAGAGGCCCTGGATCGCCGGCAAACCGGAGGCTTCGGCGTATCCCATTCCTGCGGGGACGAGGAGGGCTGCGAGAACCACGCCGGCCCCCAGATCGCGCCCGGCCCAGGATGGCCGGTAATCCGAAAACAGGTTAAGAACCGGGAACCACCGGCGCAGTCCGGACGTGGCTGTTGAGCTTCGGTTCATCGGCAGTCTTTGAGCACGTAAATGTTGTCGGCCCCAGCGGCCGCCGTTACTCTATTCGGGATGTCCAGAAGTCCGGAGTCAACGACCAACGGCTGGACTGCCGGGCCCGTGATCAGCCTGATTGCCGGCTGCCTGTTCGGGCTGATGGCTTTCGGCGTGCTTGCCGGAGCGGTTGCGATCTACACGATTCACTCCAATCAGCGAGAGGACGGATTTGTTACAAGCCCGGTGGGAGATTTCGACACGCGGGCCTATGCAGTCGTCACCGAAGGATTTGTAATCGCAGAGGGACCTGATTGGGTGCTTCCCGAAACCATTCTGGGCGATGCCCGCGTGCGGATAACCCGTACGGACAAGCCGATTTTTGTCGGCATCGCGGCCGCCGTGGATGTCGACAAGTATCTGAACGGTGTTTCGTACGCCGAGATACCCGATCTGTCTCAAGAGAGTGGGCGCAATCTGCCTCCCAAGGCCGGAGGCGCCCCCTCCGCGACGCCTGCGAGCCAGGAGTTCTGGGTCGCCTCGGGCGAAGGAACGGCGCCACAGACCGTGCGCTGGCCCATCTCGAACGGGAGCTGGTCTGTTGTGATCATGAACTCGGATGCTTCCGAGGGAGTCGCGTTCGAGGGCGACGTCGGTGCGGAGGCCACGGTTCTCCGCCCGATTTATGTGGCCCTGTTCGTGGCGGGCGGCGTCTTGTTGGTTGCGGCAATCGTTCTGATAGTCGGTGCCGTAAAGCGCGCGGGGCGGACGTCCGGGTGGACGAGTTTTACGCCATGATCGCGAAGCGCTGTCTTCGCCTCATCCTGATCCCGGCCTTGGTGGCCGCTCTGGCCCTCGGGGGCTGCGGCTCCGATGAGACGGCACGGCCTCTGGTCCGCGAAACCGCAAGCGTGCCGGCGCCGGCGCCCTCGGCACAAGAGGCGTCTCCGGAGGGGAGCGAACTCCTGCAGTCGCTTCGTTCGGGGGGCTTCGTTATCTATTTCCGTCACGCCGCGACCGTTCCCGGCGGCGACGCCAACCTCCAAAACCTCGCCAACTGTTCGGCGCAGCGCAACCTTTCGGACCAGGGCCGGGAACAGGCCCGAGAGATCGGCAACGCCTTTCGCGAGCTCGCGATTCCCGTCGGAACAGTTTTCTCGAGTGCATTGTGCCGTACCCTCGATACCGCAAACCTTGCCTTCGGGCGAGCCGAGCAGACCCTGGATCTCACCTCCCTTCCCCAGGCGGGAAGCGAAGCTGAGGAGGAGCGCCGGGTGATGGCGCTGCGCGGGCTCCTGGCGACCGAGCCGCCCACCGGGCTGAACACGGTCCTGGTCGGGCACCTGTTCAACATCCAGCGAGCCGCGGATATCTCCATAGCCGAGGGCGAGGCTGCGGTATTCGCTCCCCGGGGCGAGGGTGATTACGCCTTGGTGACTACAGTATCGCCGCAGGAATGGCTGATGCTGGACAAGCCTCCGGGCTAGGTCCGGCTGGGATTATTTCAGCCATTCGGAGAGTCGATCGCGCTCGTACTCCTGCTTGCGACGGAAAAGCTCCTCGCTCGCTTCGGAGATGTGCAGGTCCGGAGCGGGTTCGGCAAAGAAGTAGCCTTCGACGTATGACACTCGACGCCCCGGCAGCTACAGG
>JBBDRH010000034.1:0-2006 GCA_040905645.1 Actinomycetota bacterium | reverse complement strand
GGTCCGCCTCCTCTGTCACCCCGAGGGTGTGAGAGATCTCGGCTCCCGGCGGACATGTTTGGATAGGGGCGCGAGATTCCTCTCCGTTCGGAATGACAGAGGGAAGGCGTTCGGGATGACAGGGGGAAGAAGTTCCCCGGCGATAAATCACCGGGCTCAAATGCACACCGTGCGGCGGCGCATCTAAGCCCGGTCATTAATGTCCGGGATGCCAAATCGGTGGGTCGAGGGACCCGGCAACGGTTTATACACCGCTTCCAGGCCCGGTCATCCCACGGTTGGGCAGTACTCAGATCTCATCCCGTAGCTCGATGACATCCTGTTCAAGAACATCGACGAACTCGTCAAGGAAGTCGCTGAACAGGCGGTCATCCAGTGGAGGCGGGTTGTTCTGAAAGTTGAATCTGCCGATAGCCCGACTGGTTTCTTCTTCCATTCCGAGCATGTCCAGACCGGTAGGGCCGACCATCTCGCCGATCTCCCTGAGCCGCCAGTCATCGTCGGGAAGGGTGAGCACCCAGACAGCCATCGCATCCAGCCCCTCGGCGGAGTACTCGTTCCGCTGGTCATCTGGGAACTCTTCGGCCTTGCGCCGTCTCCAGTTCGCCTGTTCTCGAAATGCTCTGGCCAGCGCTTCCTGCACCCCGCCGGAAGGTATTACCTGGTCGTCTTCACCCGGCATGGGCGGAAACTTTGCCCGGCCGCCGGTGGTTACCGGCCCATCATCATCGGCAACCGCGGAAACCCCCGGAATAGACGTACCGGTCGACACGAGCGGTCTGATTTGCAGCTCCCGCGGATATTGAGTCAGCACCTCGCACCCGGATTCCGTCACCAGCACGGTCTCGCTCATCCCGATGCCGAAGTTCTCCGGGTCATGCAGGATCGGCACGAGATGAAAGACGGTGTTCGGCTGTAGCACCGCGTCATCGTCCGGCTTGAGGTCCATGATGTGACCCTCGCCCCAGCCCGGCGGGAAGGCAAGACCGAGCGCGTACCCGGTTCGGTGCCGGAAGAGGTGCCCGTAACCGGCTTGTTGAATTGCACCCCGGCAGGCGGCATCGACGTCTCCTGAACGTGCGCCAGGTTTGATCGCCTCGATTGCGGCGGTCAGCGCTTCGGCGACCACCTCCGCCCGGCGCTGTGCTTCCAGTTCCGGCTTTCGGCAGGCCACGACCCGCATATGCGCCCCGGCATACCGGTTGACCGAGCCACCAACTTCCAGAAAGACGATATCGTCGTCGTCTACGACGCGGTTCGACCATGTTGCGTGGGCCAAGCCGGATCGTGGACCGGTCGCCACGTAGGGCTGATCGCCAGGGTACTCGCTGCCGGCCGGCAGGAGCTCACTATAGACCGCCGCGGCGATCTGGTTTTCGGTCACACCCGGTTCGACCGCATCGATCCCGGCGGCCATACCGGCGGTGGCGGCCTGGCAGGCGTGCCGGATGTAACCGAGTTCCTTCTCCGACTTGATCATCCGCTCGGCCTCGACGATCCCGGAACCATCGAGGATCGTTGCGGAGGGCAGGGATTGCTTCAGAGTCTGATAGAAGCGGACCGGCATGAAGAAGCCTGTCTCCTCGACTCCGAGCGTGATCTGATCGCCGAAACGCTGCTGAATGATCCGGGCGGTGAACTCGGCCGGGTCATCGGTATCCAGGTAGACCTCACCGGCGCCGATCCAGGTGCCGTTCGCCAGCAGGGTTTGCTCCAGGCTCCGGACGATCGGCACCGGGTCGCCGTCTGACGGCACCAGCAAACCCTGGTACATGTAGTACCCGGTCGTCTGGTAGCCGCTGAGGTAGAAATTGTTCTCCGGGCTCGTAACCAGCAGCACGTCGATACCCTGCCGGGAAAGGCGTGTCTGAACATTCTGGAGTCGGGATACATATTCACTGGTAAGGAAGGGGAGCGTCGGCTCCATCAGCGCCTCCGTTGCTACTGAGATCCTGTTGTCGATGCCGTCTAGTCTGACACCTGGAAGGTTGGCTTGTACAGAGCTG
>JBBDRH010000033.1:0-12310 GCA_040905645.1 Actinomycetota bacterium | reverse complement strand
GACCACCACCGCCCTGACTGCCCTTACGGTGATCGGATTCAACCTGATCAACCCGGACGCGGCGATCGCCAAACGAAACTGGCAGAGGTTCATCGAGACCGGCAAGCTCGACGACTACTTTCTGTCCAGCCTCAGCGCCGACGCGGTCCCCTTCCTCGCCGGCCTGAACACCGACGTCAGCGAGCGGGTGCTGGACGAGCTGAGCCAGGGGCTTCCGCAGGACGAGCCCTGGAGCTCCGCCAATCTGTCACGTATCCGGGCCAGGTCGATCCTCGAGGAAACACCGGTAGGTTAGCCCGTTACAGAACCACTAGTCTTATTCCATAGTGATTCGAATAGCCCTTGCTCAGGTCAACCCCACCATCGGGGATCTGTCTGGAAACGCCGGGATCGTCGCAAAGTACATCGACATGGCGAAGGGCGCCGGCGCCGACCTCGTTGCGTTTCCGGAGATGGTGATCACCGGATACCCTCCCGACGATCTCTTGCTGCGCAACAGCTTCCTGCGGGACAGCCGGGCGGCGCTCGAGTCCCAAGCTGCTTCGACCCACGGCATATCCGCGGTAGTCGGCTGCGTGCATTCAGCGGGGGGTCGCCTGTACAGCGCAGCCGCCCTTCTGGCCGGCGGCCGGATCCGGGCGATGTACAAAAAGCATCACCTGCCCAACTACGGTGTTTTCGACGAAAAACGGTTCTTCACCCCCGGCGACGAGATCGTGCTGGGGCGGCTGGGCGGCGCTACCTTCGGCCTGACGGTGTGCGAGGACCTGTGGCTCGAAAAGGGGCCCCACGTGGCGTGTGCGGCCGCAGGGGCGGCGCTGGTGATCAACATCAACGCATCGCCCTACCACGCCGGCAAGGGTCGCATGCGATTCGACCTGCTGTCACGCCGCGCCCGCCAGAACGGCATTGCCATCGCATACGTCAACTGCGTAGGGGGCGCCGACGAGGTGATCTTCGACGGCCAGTCCTGCGCGGTGGCGGCGGACGGCAGCTTGATTGCCCGGGCAGCTCAGTTCGAGGAAGATCTGCTCGTCCTCGATTTCGACCCCGACGAAGCTCCCGCGGAAGTCCCGTTCGATGAGGTCGGGGAGCCGGTCGCAGTGATCGACCTGGGCTCGGGATCCACCAGCCGAAGCTATACGCCGGCGAGGATTGTTCCCGAGTTGGGCGAGGAGGCAGAGATCTACCGCGCACTCCGTCTGGGCGTGAGGGACTACATGGCCAAGAACGGCTTCAGTCAGGCCCTCGTCGGCATATCGGGTGGAATCGATTCCGCTCTCACCGCTTCGATAGCGAGTGATGCGATCGGCGCCGAGAACGTGCTGGGAATCTCGAACCCGAGTGAGTTCACCGGGTCTCAGAGCATGCAGGACGCCAAGCAGCTCGCTCAGAACCTCGGGATCGAGCTGGTCACGCTGCCCATCGGACAGCCGCACGAGTCCATGCGCCGGACGCTCACCTCAGAATTTCCGGGAGCGGACGAGGGCGTCACCGATCAGAACCTTCAAGCACGGATTCGGGGAGCCTTGTGGATGGCGGTTTCGAACCTCACGGGCAGGTTGGTGCTCTCTACGGGCAACAAATCCGAGATGGCCGTGGGATACGCGACCCTCTACGGCGACATGGCCGGGGGCTTCGCGGTGCTCAAGGACGTGCCCAAAACGCTCGTTTACAGGCTGGCTGCCTGGCGCAACTCCGTCGGAGAGGTGATTCCGGCATCGATCATCGAACGGCCGCCCACCGCCGAGCTGGCCCGGGACCAGCTGGACACCGACTCCCTGCCTCCCTACGACATCCTCGACCCCATCCTGAAGGCCTACGTCGAGGACGACCTCTGCGTGGACGAGATTGCGGCGCTGGGATTCGACCGGGATCTCGTGAAGCGCATCGCCGGGATGGTCGACCGGGCCGAGTACAAAAGACGGCAGTCCGCCCCCGGGATCAAGATCACTCACCGAGCTTTCGGCAGGGACCGCAGGCTGCCTATCACCAACCGCTACCGCCACAACTAATCTTGCGCACCCGGTTATTCGCTAAGTCTGTCATCTATTCATAGGCGTTCGCCTAACGTACGCTGCATCTAGTCTTCGTGGAGAGGAGAGGAAATGACCGGATACGCGGCGGCTGATGCGGGAGGAGCGGTGGAATATGCCGGCTTCTGGACGCGGTTAGGCGCACTCATAATCGACGCCATCCTGCTCGGGGTGGCAGGCGGCGTCCTAGGCTTCATCATCGGGCTGTTTGTCGGAACAAGCGGAGCTGACCCGGACGTGGGCACCACCTTCGCCGCACTGGTCGGAATCGCGGTAGGAATCGCCTACTACGTCGGTATGGAGAGTTCTGCGCGTCAGGCGACTGTCGGCAAGTTGGCCTTGGGAATCAAGGTGACCGACATGCAGGGTAATCGCATCACGCCGGGCAAGGCTGCTGTCCGATACTTTTCCAAGATCCTATCGGGAATCATCCTCTTGATCGGCTACATCATGGCTGCTTTCACCGCCAGGAAACAGGCCCTTCACGACATCATTGCCGGAACGCTCGTCGTCAAGAAGTAAGCAGCCACAAGGCATCAAAGACCGATAGTTCGCCCCTCCGGCTGTCCAGGTCGCGCCCTCAGCGCCCGCCAAGCCGGGCTCTCCACAAACCTGATTGAGGGGGCAAAAGAGCCCCGGGTGGTCCCCGGGGCTCTTAACTCAGGATGCCTTCTAGATGTCGTAGTACATGTGGAACTCGTACGGTGCGGGCCGCAGGGCCAGCTCCTGAATCTCGCTGGTCCGCTTGTAGTCGATCCAGGTCTCGATCAGGTCGGGGGTGAAGACCCCTCCCTCGAGCAGGAAGTCGTGATCGGCCTCCAGCGCGTCCAGCGACTCGTTCAGCGATCCGGGTACCTGCTGAACCCGGGCTGCCTCCTCCCCTTCCAGCTCGTAGAGGTCGCTGTTGATCGGATCCGGCGGCACGATTCCCCGTTTGATGCCGTCCAGACCCGCCATCAGCATTGCCGAAAAAGCGAGGTAGGGGTTGCAGGATCCATCCGGGCACCGGAACTCGACCCGTTTGCTCTTGGGGCTCTTGGAGTACAGCGGGATCCGGACTGCCGCCGAACGGTTGCGCTGCGAGTACACCAGGTTGACCGGAGCCTCGAAGCCCGGCACCAGGCGCTTGTAGGAGTTGGTGGTCGGGGCAACCAGCGCGCACAATGCGGGGGCGTGCTGCAGGATGCCGCCGATGTAGTTGATGGCCATCTCCGACAAGTTGGCATAGCCGTCACCGTAGAAGAGCGGCTGATCGTCCTTCCAGAGGCTCTGGTGCACGTGCATCCCCGAGCCGTTGTCCTGGAAGATCGGCTTGGGCATGAAGGTTACGGACTTGTTGTACTGCAGCGCAGTCCCCTTCGTTATGTACTTGTAGAGCATCAGGTTGTCGGCCATCCTCAGCAGGGGTGCATAGCCCAAGTCGATCTCGGCCTGGCCGGCGGTGCCCACCTCGTGGTGGTGCACTTCGACGCCGACGCCCACCTTGCGCAGATTCAGCACCATCTCGGACCGCAGGTCCTGGTACGCGTCCATAGGAGGTACCGGGAAGTAGCCTTCCTTGTAGCGAGGCTTGTAACCCTTGTTACCGCCCTCGATAACGGCACCCGAGTTCCAGATACCCTCGACTGAGTCCAGGAAGTAGTAGCCCGAGTTCTGGGTCTGGTCGAAGCGAACGTCGTCGAAGATGTAGAACTCCGCCTCGGGGCCCCAGTACGACTGCGTGGCAACCCCGCTGGCCAGCAGGAAGTCCTCGGCCTTGCGAGCAATGTAGCGGGGGTCCCTGGAGTAGGACTCGCCCGTGACCGGGTCGCCGATGAAGCAGTTGATGACCAGGGTGGGGGCCTTCATGAACGGGTCGATGAAAGCGGTGGAGGGGTCGGGGAAAAGGATCATGTCCGACTCGTGAATTTTCTGGAAGCCGCGGATGGAGGATCCATCGAACCCGAACCCTTCGACGAAGCTGTCCTCGTCCAGCTCTTCGGAGGTCATGGTGAAGTGCTGCATGAGCCCCGGAATGTCACAGAAGCGGAGATCGATCAGCTCAATCCCATGCTTCCTCACAAGCTCCAGGACACCCTTTACGTTCTTCTGTACCTCGTGAGCCATACGTACTCCTCCCCTTAGAACTGTTTCGAAAATGTTATTGCACTGTCGCGCGTTGTGGGACCCATCCTGCAAATGGCGGAGGGTCACAGAACACCCTAGAAGCAATTTGTGTCCGCCGCGTCGCGAGATTGTTACGGGTGAGTTAATAACAATCGCGATACACAAACCGAACGAAGGAGAGCTCTCGGTTTAGTCTGTACGGCCTATGTTACCGGTCCTCGTGGGCGTGCGCGGCTAAGATCGCCAGACGATGCCATCGTCAAGATTTGAGCCCGGTGACAAGGTCCTTTTGACCGACACCCGCGGCCGCCGCTACCTGCTCACTCTGCGGCCGGGGGCCTCGTTCCACTTCCACCGCGGCATCGTCCCGCACGACGACATCCTCGAGCTGTCCGACGGCGCCACCGTGAAGTCCACCGGAGAGGAGACTCTTACGGTGCTGCGGCCGACCTACGCGGACTACGTCCTCAAGATGCCCCGCGGAGCCCAGGTCATCTACCCCAAGGACGTCGCCGCCATCCTGGTGCAGGGCGACATCTATCCCGAGGCACGGGTGCTGGAGGCCGGGGTTGGCTCCGGAGCCCTCACCATGGCGTTGCTGAGAGCGGTGGGTCCGGCGGGCCAGGTCACCGCCTACGAGCTGCGGGAGGAGTTTGCTGCGCGGGCTCGGGCAAACATCGAGGAGTTCATGGGCAAGGTCGAGAACCTAGAGATACGAATGGCCAGCATCTACGAGCCGATCGAGCCCATAGAGGTCGACAGGGCAGTCCTCGATCTCTCCGAGCCGTGGCGGGCGCTTCCCCAGATCCAGACTGCACTTCGGCCCGGGGGAATTCTGGTGTGCTTCCTCCCGACCATCCTTCAGGCCCACAGGCTCACCACCTCACTCCGGGAGGAGCCTCGCTGGACCTCGATCTGGACCCAGGAGATGTTGATGAGGACCTGGCATATCGAGGGGCAGTCGGTTCGTCCCGACCATCGCATGATCGCCCACACCGGTTTTCTGACCCTCGCGCGGCTCACATCCCGCTGATCGGGGAGTCGAGTGCCGGGCGTGGAAACCCGGCCCAGCACCTTAGTGCAGGTTGAGGTGACCGTTACCAGCACTCACGCACGGTGATTGCTAAAGCTTTTAGAACCGCGCGGCGTAGTCCTATACTTGGGAACAATGCGAATTCACCCGATCATTTTGCGCCAAGGGACGGGGCCCTGAGCATGCGCGGAGCTAACGAATTCGAACGACGGATTGCCGCCTTCGAGCAGGAGGTCGGCGAGCTCCAGATGCATATCAAGGAGCTGGAGGAGGAGTCGGTCGTGCTCCGGTCCCGGCTGCTCGACGCCCCCCTCAAGATCCGCAAGCTGGAGGGACAGCTGGCTGAGGTCCGCCAGGAAGCGGGAAGGTCGCGCGGCCAGAGCGAGAAGATGGCTACCCTGCTGTCGCAGGCCAAGGAGCAGCTGGTAGCCCTTCAACAAGAGGTGGACAAGCTCTCGGCGCCGCCTTCCGGTTACGGGATTTTCCTCGGCCTCCAGGAGGACGGGACCGCCGACGTGTTCACCGGCGGGCGAAAGCTGAGAGTCAATGTCTCTCCCTCGATCGACCGCGCCGGCCTGATCAAGGGCCAGCAGGTGATGCTCAACGAGGCATTGAATGTGATCAAGGCGCTGGGTTTTGAGGAGCAGGGTGAGGTCGCCCAGGTCAAGGAGCTGATCGACAACGACCGGGCGATCATCGTCACCCACGCCGACGACGAACGGGTCGTCTTCCTCTCCTCACAGCTGTTGGAGGAGACTCTGCACGCCGGCGACAGCGTGCTGCTGGACACTAAGTCCAGCTACCTGCTCGAGAAGCTGCCCAAGCCCGAGGTCGAGGAGCTGATCCTCGAAGAGGTCCCGGACATCGACTACAGCGCCATCGGCGGCCTGGACGACCAGATCGAGGCCTTGAGAGACGCGGTGGAGCTTCCGTTCCTCCACGCCGATCTGTTCACAGAGTACAAGCTCCCCCCGCCCAAGGGCGTGCTGCTCTACGGCCCTCCCGGATGCGGCAAAACCCTCATCGCCAAGGCGGTGGCCAACTCGCTGGCGAGACGAACACAGGAGGTCACCGGCCGCACCGACGTGCGGGCGTACTTCCTCAACGTCAAGGGCCCCGAGTTGCTGAACAAGTACGTGGGCGAGACGGAGCGCCAGATCAGGGTCATCTTCCAAAGAGCCAAGGACAAGTCGCAGGAGGGCGTGCCGGTGATCGTCTTCTTCGACGAGATGGAGTCTCTGTTCCGAACCCGCGGCTCCGGCATCTCCAGCGACGTCGAAACCACGATTGTCCCCCAGCTACTCTCCGAGCTGGACGGTGTCGAGCAGCTGCGCAACGTGATAGTAATCGGCGCCTCCAACCGCGAGGACCTGATCGACCCTGCGATCCTGCGCCCCGGGCGGCTCGACGTGAAGATCAAGGTCGAGAGGCCGGACGAAGAGGCTGCACGGGCGATCTTCTCGAAGTACCTGACTTCTTCGGTTCCGATAAACGCGGCCGAGCTGAAGGGACACGCCGATCCTGAGGAGGTCGTCTCGGCAATGATCGACGCCACGGTGGAGGAGATGTACTCGATCAGCGATCAGAATCGATTCCTGGAGGTCACCTATGCCAACGGGGACAAAGAGGTCCTGTTCTTCAAGGACTTCTCCTCCGGGGCCATGATCGAGAACATCGTTCGGCGGGCCAAGAAGATCGCGATCAAGCGATTCCTCGCCAGCGGCGAGGGTGGTATCAAGGCCGCCGACCTTATCGAATCGATCCATCAGGAGTACCACGAGAACGAGGACCTGCCCAACACCACCAATCCGGACGATTGGGCGCGTATCTCCGGAAAGAAGGGGGAACGCATCGTTTTCGTCAGGACCCTGGTCAGCGAGCAGCGTAAGTCGGAGTCGCGCTCGATAGAACAAGTCCAGACCGGCCAGTATCTTTAAACTCAGAGTCCCGTAGTTCAAGAAGAGGACCGAGCGCATGGCCGTTCCCAAAGTGATGGGCATTGAGACCGAGTACGGAATCATCAGCCGCGGCGTGGAGGAGCACAACCCGATTTTCGCCTCCTCCCTCCTGATCAACTCCTACGTGTCTCCCCGTCTCAAAAGAGTACGGTGGGATTACGAGGAGGAGACCCCGCTGCGCGACGCCAGGGGTGCCTTCCAGCGTGCCGGGCTGGACTTTCTCGACGACGACGGCGGCCTGGTCTCGGTGATTCTGGAAAACGGGGCCCGCTACTACGTCGACCACGCCCACCCGGAGTACTCCACCCCCGAGTGCAGCAACGCCCGGGACCTGGTGATCCATGACAAGGCCGGCGAGCGGATCCTCGCCGGCAGCCTCGCCACGGCGGCCAGATCGCTCCCCTCGGGAGTACAGATACTGCTGTACAAGAACAACTCCGACGGCAAGGGCAACTCCTACGGGTGCCATGAGAATTACCTGATGTCCCGTGCCACCCCTTTTTCCAACATCGTCAGTCAGCTGACGCCGTTCCTGGTGACCCGGCAGGTCTACACGGGGGCGGGGAAGGTAGGTTCGGAAGGCTCGGGCGCCGACAAGGAGGTCAAGTATCAGATCTCCCAGCGCGCAGACTTCTTCGAGGTCGAGGTGGGCCTCGAGACGACGTTCAAGCGCCCCTTGATCAACACGAGGGACGAGCCGCACGCGGATCCGGAAAAGTACAGGCGGCTCCACGTCATTCTCGGCGACGCCAACATGAGCGAGATCTCCACCTTTTTGAAGACGGGAACCACGGCGCTGGTCCTTTCGATGATCGAGGACAACTTCATCACCTCCGACCTTCGGATCGCCGGCCCGGTATCAGCGTTCCAAACCATTTCACGTGACGCAACCTGCAAGAGCCGCGTGCTCCTTTCCGATGGGCGGACGGTGACGGCGGTCGACCTGCAGTGGGAGTATCTGGACTGGGCCAAGAAGTATTTGGCCGACCAGGATGTCGATGCGGTCACGGCAGAGGTCGTGGGACGCTGGGAGGAAACTCTCGGGGCGCTGGAGACGGATCCGATGTCGCTGGCGCACCAGCTCGACTGGGTCGCGAAGTACCGCATGATCCAGGCTTACCAGGAGCGCAAGGGGCTCGAGGGGGGAGATCCCAAGCTCTCGCTGATCGACCTGCAGTACCACGACATCCGTACCGACCGGGGCGTCTACTACAAGCTGGTGGAGAGCGGACAGATGGAGACGCTGGTCTCCGAAAACGAGGTCGCAGATGCAGTTTCGGAGCCTCCACACGACACCCGGGCGTACTTCCGCGGCAAGGCCCTGAGCCGCTTCGCCTCGCAAATCACCGCTGCGTCCTGGGATGCGGTCATCTTCGACACCGGCGCGGACGCTCTCCAGAAAGTCCCGATGATGGAGCCTCTTAAGGGCACCAAAGCCACCATCGGCGGGCTCATGCAGTCTGCCAGGGACGCCGCCGACCTCGTGGAGCAGCTCAGAGCCTGAACGGCTGGTGCGCCCAGACGGCGCACTTAATCTGCTTACCACTACAATTGCGAGATGAGCGAAGAGCAGAAGCGCCGGCGCAAGACCGAGCAGGGTTCGGAGACTGAAGCCGAAGCGCCCGCCAAAACCGAACGACGCAACAGCGATCAAGTCGACAAGCTGATTACGGAGATCGACGAGGTCCTCGAGGAAAACGCCGAGGAGTTTGTCAGGTCATATGTCCAAAAGGGCGGCCAGTGATCACTCTTAGTAGTTTCTAGTCACTCTCAGCGTCTAAACCACCTACGCGGCGCTTAGGCGCCGAAATTGTCGCACCCCCCTGGCACCATGGTGGTAGTTGGGCGCGGGGGACGGATGAAGCGCTGTTCAAAATGTGGAATCACCAAGCCATCAGAAGACTTTTGTCGCAACCGCAGCAGAGCCGACGGTCTGGCTGACTACTGCCGTCCCTGCCACAACGCCGCGGGTCGGGAAACCAGGCTAAGACTGTACGGTGGCAGCAGACATTACAAGCTGAGGGACCGATATGGCATCGGAGCTGCCGACGTTGCTGACCTTATCAAGGCCCAGGATGGCGTGAGCGCGGTCTGTCGTCATATACCGGCGGTTCAGGTCGACCACGATCACAAAACCGGCAGGGTACGAGGCATCCTTTGCGACGGTTGCAATGGGGGCATTGGAGCCTTCGGCGAGGATCTTGAGCTCATGGAGAGAGCAGCCCAATACCTCGAGGCATGGACCTAACCCTCTTTCCCTCCGATGGCGAGCCCTCGAAACGGTGCCCGAATTGCCGCACCGTCAAGCCGTTGTCTTATTTTCCGAGCAATCGATCAACCAAGGACGGCCGAGCTGCCTATTGCAAACCGTGCCATAACCAGCGGATGAAAGAAATCGCCCAGCGGCTCTATGGAGGGAACGCCAATTTCCTCAGGATCCGCCGCTATGGCATCGACACGAAAGCTTTTCAAGAGATGATTCAGAACCAGAACGGCAAATGCGCCCTGTGCCTCACGAAGCCGGCGAAACACCTGGACCACGACCACGGCAGCGGGAAGGTCCGGGCGGTCCTCTGCTTCAGCTGCAACCGCGGCTTGGGGAAATTCGAGGACAACCCACTCGTAATCCGGCACGCGATCGCATATCTACAGAAGAGCAGCTCCGGCTAAGGCTTCGCCAGCACGCAGCTGATGTACTCGTTCTCTCCCGTCCGAAACGATTCGAACATATCCGTGCCCTGCAAGGCTGCAAAGCGATCGAAGTAGCTGCGGACTGGCGCTCCGAACCGTTCGATCAGCTCCAGCTTTCGCCGGTGGTCCAGCTCCAAGGACCTGAAGACGTTGGGCGTGATGACCGTCTCGCGCACCAGTGCGAGGCCGCTGGATTTGAGCTCGCAACGGAGTGCATCGATTTCGGCGCGGCTCCGGAAATCTGCGAATAGGAAGTGGCCTTCCGGCTTGAGGACACGATGCACCTCAGACAGGAATTGCTGCAAGGGCCCATAGCAGTGTGACGACTCCACGTTGACCACGGCATCGAAGGATTCGTCGTCAAATGGCATTGCGTCGGATGAGCCCGGAACAAAACTCAGTCCGGGACTCGAGTGGCGTTTTTGACTGAAAGCCACCGCGGCACGAGCTAAATCCATCCCGGTCACGGACTTGGGCCGCATCGTTCGGCAGATGTAGGCCGACCCTCCTCCTCGTCCCGACCCCACCTCCAAAACGTCCTTGCCATGCAGGTCGACCGCTCCGGCAACATGGTGATAGAGCTGAATATGGTAGCGGTCGGGTTCATCGGCTCCGGCAAGCTTGAGATCCACGTCGCCCGGCTGAACGGAAGCGTAGCCGTAGTTCATGAAGGTCCATTCCTCATGCTTCATCGTCCGAGCAAGAAACTCATAGACGGCATGCCAGAGCAGGCGCCTGAGGTTGGGTCTGCGTGCTTTGGACATTCATTGGAGTTTGAGACCTCACGACAATGCGTACAATGCCAGGAGATGGATTTTCCGAACCTCCCCTTTGAGCCCGCCCCCTCGGCCAGCATGGACGCCTCCTCGTTCAGTGGCCTGGTCCGACGCACCTACGCGGATCTGATTCCCGACCTCAGGGGTATCGGCCCTCTCGAAGCTGCACACGCGACCACGATCCTGGCGCTCCGGCACGCCACCGGCGTGGTGATCGCAGGCGACCGCCGGGCCACCGAGGGCTACACGATCGCCCACCGCACCATCAAGAAGGTCTTCGCCACCGACCGCTGGTCGGCGGTGGCCATAGCCGGGACCGCGGGTCCGGCGATCGAGATGACCAAGCTCTTTCAGACCGAGCTGGAGCACTACGAGAAGATCGAGGGCGAGCGGTTGAGCCTCGAAGGACAGGCCAACAAGCTCTCGCAAATGATCAGGGCAAACCTTCCCCTTGCGATGCAGGGGCTGGTCGTGGTCCCGATATTCGCAGGGTTCGACGAACGGCAGGTCGTTGGCAGGATCTTCAAGTACGACGTAACCGGCGGCCGCTTTGAGGAGAGCGATTTTTGTGCCGAAGGTTCGGGAGGCCGGGACGCCAGAGCTTCGATCAAGAAGCGATACCGAGCCAACATCACCCGTGATGAGGCTTTGAAGGTGGCTCTGGAAGCCCTCTTCGACGCTTCCGAAGAGGATGTCGGAACCGGGGGGCCCGACGTTCTTCGCAAGATCTACCCCAACATCGCCTCGATATCGGCGGAAGGCTTCGTGGAGATTCCCGACGACGAGATTGCTCCCCTGTTCCAGGACCTCCTGAACGAACGCGCCGCCTCTCCCCGCACCGATTCCGAGGAGATGGTCCCCGGCGCCGATGGGCCGGTAGCATGAGACTGAGCGACCGCAGGCAGCGAATCCTCGCCGTTCTCCGATCCGTAGCGACCGAAGGGAGCGAGGCTCGTTGAGTCTGCCGTTCTACGTCTCCCCCGAACAGTTCATGAAGGACAAGTCCGACTACGCGCGCAAGGGGATCAAGCGCGGGAAATCGGTCGTCGCCCTGGACTGCGCCGACGGCGTCTTGTTTGTCGCAGAGAACCCGTCGATCACCCTCCACAAGATCTCCGAGATCTACGACCGGATGGCTTTCGCAGGGGTCGGCAAGTTTAACGAGTTCGAGAGCCTGCGCATGCACGGGATTCGCCAGGCGGACATCCGCGGCTACTCCTACTCCAGGGATGACGTATCCGCCCGCGGTCTCGCCAACTCCTACTCCCAGATCCTCGGCCAGATCTTCACCGAGGCGATGAAGCCTTTCGAGGTCGAGATCCTCGTGGCCGCGGTGGGTGAGGAAGGCAAGCCCAACGAGCTCTACCACATCCTGTACGACGGCTCCGTGGCCGACGAGACCGACTACGTTGCGATGGGCGGCCAGGCCGAGGAGCTGTCGGCCTACCTTCACGCCAACTATAAGGCGGGGCTGCCGCTTGCGGATGCGGTGAAGCTGGGGGTCGAGGCTCTGCGCGCCGTGGAAAGCAAGGAGCTTACCGCCGGCAACCTGGAGGTGGCGGTGCTGGACCACAGCCTCGACCGGCGAAAGTTCCGGAGGATAAACGGAGGAGCCCTCGCCTCGCTGATCGGAGCAGACGAAGGAGCGCCGGGCGCAAGCGCATAGTTGCCTTACACTGGCATCTGTGTACACCCCAGTCGGGGGGGGAC
>JBBDRH010000032.1:0-2015 GCA_040905645.1 Actinomycetota bacterium | reverse complement strand
CGCCAGGCAGCACAAGAAGTAGGGGATCCAGTGAATGTGCATACGCACGACGCTCAAAGCGATGCCCCACACCGCCGAGACCAGCGGCACCCCGATCAACCAGGCGGCGCTCGGCCCGCGCTTGCAGATCACTCTGGCCAGGCCGGCCCCGTCGGCCGCCCACTGGCGTTTGGCGAACGCGAACCCGTCATCGAACCGGTGGACGGCTATCGTCGTGCGAGACACGCCTATTCGAGCCCCCTGGTCCTTGAGTCTGAATCGCAGCTCGATGTCCTCGCCCGAAAGAAAGGTGCGGTCGAAACCAAGCTCCAGGAGCCGGTCCCGCTCGAAGATCGTCATGCCGAGGCCGAACCACCTCCGGCTGATGCCGTAGCGATGGTGGTTGGCCAGCGCCCGGCCCCAGTACCCCTTACCGGACACGCTTCGGAGCCCGGCCTGCAGGCCCACGTAACCTCCGGCAACAAACTCGTGCAGGAGCTCCTCCAGGTCCCGCTCGCCCACCACCAGATCGGAATCGATTAGCGCCACCCATCGTGACCGGGCGGCTTCGGCTCCCAGGGTGCGCGCCTCCGGCAGTCCGAGACCTTTGTCGGAGATGAGGTGCACCGGGAAGCGCTGGGCGATCTCGAGCGTCGAATCGGTGGATAGGCCGTCGACTACGATGATCTCCGCTGGCCGGCATTTGGCGATCGACGCCAGACACTCCTCGATCTGTGCCTCCGCATTGCGCACCGGAACCACGACCGACAGGTGGTCCACAGAGACCGATTCGGGGCACCTGCGGCTGAGTGTCGCGGCTTTGCCGTGCGGTTCGGTCAGCTGCACCAGCAGGCGTCTGAGGCGAGGCAGCAGCGCGAGAGCGACGGTCGTTTGGCCGGTCACGTAGGCAATGCCCACGCCCGAGATATTGAAATGGGTGATCAGCAGAGCGGACAAGCCGAGTACCATGATCGAAAGCGCTCCCTGGACCGCAACAATTTCCCGCACTTTGTTCTGCACTCTCGCCGTGCTCATCCACAGAACGATGACTCCCCTGGGTAACAACCCTAGGGCCAGCAGACGGAGGAGTCCCGAGGCGTTGGCTGCGTAGGCAGGGCCGAAAATCGAAAGGAGGCGGGGCGCTCCGACGACGATTGCCCCCAGGAGCACTCCTCCTCCCACCAGCAGCCGAGGGATCAAGGCCGAGGTGAGCTCCGGCAGCCGGTCCTCCGCATGGGAGCCTTCCACGGTAAGCGAGGTGGTAACACTGACCAAGGCGAAGTCGAGCGTAGTCATTACCACCCAGGCAATGTAGAAGTAGCCGTTGGCCTCGGCCCCTATCCGGGCGGCAACCAGCACCGGAAGGAGATGGCTCGAAGCCAGGTTCAGCAGAGAGCCGGCGTAGTCGAACGCTACAAAGTGCCCGATCTTCCTGGGGCCGAGGGCTTCCCGATCTTTCGATTGGCGCATGTGCCGGGGAAGAAACTGCCCGAAGATCAATATGTTGACCGGGAGCAGCATCAGTGCCATCGGGAGCGTCCAAGAGGCCAGAATCCCCAACCTGGGCAACGTAGCGGCCAGCGTGGTCAGCAGCACAATTTTCAGCACGCCGAACGCTGCATTCTCGGCGGGGACCCAGATCGATTGGCGGAGGCCCGTCAAGGTGTGGTCCTGAAGGGCGAAGATGCTCCAAACCACGACCGCGAGGATCAGCCAAAGATGTCCGGCGGCGCCCTTGAGATCGACCTCATGCGCCATTCGGTCTATCCAGGGCATCGCGGTGAGCGCCACGACGATGGCCAGCGAACCACTGACCGCATAGGCGGACAAAACCAGACGCTTGCTGGCCGAGCCGGCCCTCGGCAAAAAACGTGCCAGCGCGCCCCCTAGGTTGAGCTGGGCGACCGTCGAGGCCAGCAGGAGGGTGGCAATCAGAGCGGAGGAGGCGCCCACCAGAGTGGGGCTGTACAGCCGTGCAGCCAGGATCCAGTAGAGGATACCCAGCAGCGACGTAAACAGGACGTTGATCAGCAACG
>JBBDRH010000031.1:0-12377 GCA_040905645.1 Actinomycetota bacterium | reverse complement strand
GCCTGCGCGCGAAATCGCCTTAAGACCTTACGGCCGAACGACCGCGCGCAAGAACTAGCCTAAACGGAATTTGCGGTTGGACGGGAAGGCAACGTCGCCCGATGGACCCAAGGGGCCTCGGTCCAGGCAGCCGATGGGCTGAAACCTAATCGCCGGTTTCGTCCACGATCTCCGCTTCGGCGGCGGCCCGTTTGCATTGTGCACGGGGCTGCCTGGTGGCTACATACCCCGGTTGGGCCGTGCGAAAAAGCCCTTGCCTCTCGCTACCCCGTCGCCAGATGCGACGGGGAGTAGGAGGCGGCGGCAATCCTCGCCAGCAGGCCGAGCTGCTCCAGCTCGGAGGTGCGGAACTGAGGACCTTTCCGGCGCCCCACCAGCAGGGCCGAGCTCGAGTCGAACAAAGGCGCCGCAGCCAGCTCGAACTTGCCCAGGCCGTCTCTGGATCCCGGGCCAAGCGTCCACGATGCGGGCATCCAATCGGCCGCCGGAAGCCTGGTGGGGCCCTCCAGAGGTAGCCAGGGCACCTTCACGTCCGCCAGGGAGGGCGCGCCGAAGCCGGCGCCCAGGACCTTCACACCGTTCACTCCCCCGGTCAACACCACACACCAATCGGCCCGGAGCGCCTCGGGCATACGTTCCACCAGCGTCGCGATCAGCGGCAGTACTCCCTCGGCGAGAGCCGCCGCCAGCTCCAGAGGCGACATGATGTCCCGGAACGCCTCCAGGGGCCTGATCTCCTCGACCACCAGGCCCGGCACCGCTGCGGTGGCTAGGCGCAGCGCTTCCTGCATGCCTTCCGGCGCCTCCACGACCAGGTCGTCGACCGCGACCCCGCCGCTCTCGACGATGTCCAGAGTCAAGATGTTCGCTCCGCCCTGCCCGAACGCGGTGGCCACAGCACCAAGTGTCCCGGGCCGGTCGGGCAGCGAGATACGCAGGGAAAAAAGCATCGCCTAAGCCCCAGTGAGACCCACTGGAGGTCCCAACCCGAAGGAGAGCCCGAAGGTAACCGCGCTCAGCAGAGCGCCCAAGCCCGCGGATCCCTCATAGCTGGCCAGAGCTAATGCCCCTTTAGGCTTATCTATCCGGGCTTAACCGTCGTCCAGATGTTGTCTCTGAAATACAGCCACGCACACCAAACTACCCACACGACGGTGGTTATCTTCACCAACTTACCCAACACCACCTCCAGAATCGGCGCTCAGGAGCCGACGCGATCCACATCGCGGACCACCTCGTCCGGAACGCGCCTGGTCTGGATCATCAGGTCCAGAAGGTCAAATGTTAATGGGTAAAGGGAGCCGGCGGTAGGCTCGAGAGCTTCTCTGACCGCGTTGGTCGCCTCCCCGGTTTTGAACGCGCCCAGCGGGACCGCCACTTTCCAGGCAATCATGTACGCAGAATCCCACGCTACATCGCAGGCAGTTTCGAAGGCCGCGTCCCGAGCTGCGTACCTCTTGCCGGTTCCGTCCGCCGCCGCCAGAGCCGCAACATGTCCCCGGCCGGTGGCGCTCCTAACCGCTGCCTTGATACCGTTGCCCACCGAATCCCAGGTCTTGGGGCTGACCTGGGCCCAGGCTTCCTCACCAGCCTGAGTCCACGCCTCAGCTCCGGTTGTGGCCTCACTGTGCACCTGCGCGAGAGCAATGTCGACCAGCTTCTGGGCCTTTCGCGCCTCCTCGGGGCCCCAGAGCGGTTGCGAGCTTGCGATCGCCTCCGCAAGCTCGTCCAGCCCGGCAGCCTTCAACCACGCGGTCGCCTGAACGCGCACGAGCCAATCGGTGGCCTGCCACGCCCGGTGCTCCTCGACGTCGTCGGTCAGCACAGAGTTGATCACCTTGTGGATGTACGGCTTCAGGTCCTGACGTTGCTCGTCCTCCAGCGCATCGTTCCACACTCTGAGGAAAACTTCGATCACCTTACTCACCGTCCTGGGACTGTCGCTGAACTTCTCGTTGCTTACAACGGTGACTGCTTCCAGCACACTCATCCCTACTTCGGCGCGTGAGTGGCGGCCAGCTTCAAGTACCAGTGAGTCGAGGTCTAGATCGGCCAAAAGAGATCCCTCCCGGAGAAAATGGTCGAGCCTTCAGCCTAGCAGCCACCCGGCGCTAGACCTCAGGACGGTATCGCTTGTTCTCTACCTACCCAGAAACCTGGTCTGCCACGGCGAGTGGTATTAGACTTCAGTGCTCGGGCCCCACGACGAAGGAGAAAAGATGCGCAAGCGCCTCATTGCGATGGGTGTGGCAACGGTCTGTTCCTTATGGGTCGTGGGAGCTTCCGTCGCCGGTGCACAGACCTCCCCCTCGAACTGCAAGACCGTAGAGGGTCCGGGTTTCTTCGCTCAGGCATGCGGATCGAATGCCGAGGTCTCGGGAGGGCCGGGGCACAGCACGGCCAGCACCGGGCCGGAGCAGCTGACGATCGTCCCCACGCCGACGCCCACACCCACGCCCACGCCCACCCCCACGCCCACACTCCTGGATACCTTTGCGCCCGTTCCCTCAGTGGTCCAACCGACGCCCACCGCTCCCCCGGCCGCACCGTCCGGCCCCCTGGGACTGATCGGGATGCTGCTCAGGCTTCTCGGTCTCGGCTAAGAGACCGCCCGCGGCATTCCCGCTCCGCAAGTTTGGGTAAGCGGGCGATCAGCCCGATTCTGCGATCCAGGGAAGAGGGGCGTCTTTCGCCGCCATCAGCACGAGCGCTTCCCCGAGGCCTCCCTCGGCCGCCAGCTTCAACACCTGGCTGCGCTCTGCGAACAGACCTACCGCGTTCTGGTGCGAACCCGCCTCGACAGCCTGCTCCGCGGCCCGGTAGAGGCGGTGCACGACATCGAGCACTCCCAGCGACAGCAGCCACGGCCCCTGATTCACCACCGGCCGCGGCTCGAACCCGGCACGGCGGGCCGCCCGGGCCAGGGCTGAGAAGTTGACGTCGGCGGTGATGTCCTGCAGACCCGGATGCTCGAGCCACGGGCGGCCCGAGCCCATCGGCCCGAACGTGGCGATCGTTCCGCCGGCTCCCATGCTCAATATGTCCGGCTCCTCGTCCCCGTAATCGATGATCAAAAGGTAGCCTCGCTCGAGTGACCTGGATGCCTCCCGGCACCACTGCTCAAGTCCCGGGCAGACCTCGAAACGATCTCCCTCGCGGAGATGGGGTGAGGCAGCCCGAGCCGGCGCCGACAGGGCGGGATCGGAGAGCGGGCCGACGATTTCGACCAGACGCTCCCCGTCCAGTCCGACGTAGACCTCGCCAACCTCCCCGTCGCCCAACCCGCACAGAAGATGCACGGGGAAGTTGTCGAACACCTCGTTGGCGAGGATGCAGCCGGTCGCCGGTCCAAACTCCTCGATAGCCGAAGCCCACTCGGCTCTATCGGCCGCTCGTCCCAGACGCCGGCGCTGCAGCTCGATGACGGCAGGGAATCGTTCGACAAACCTCCACCGCAACGCCTGAGACATCGGTCCTGCAGCTTCGATGGCGCCCGCAGCCAGGTCGGCCTGTCCGGCGCCCATCTCGATCACCGTGAACGGATCCGGACGGCCGAGCGCCTCCCACATGCGCTGAAGCTCGCGTGCGACGAGCCGCCCGAACCAGGGGCTTACCGAGGGCGAGGTGGCGTAGTGTGCTCCATCGCCCGGAACCTGGTTGATGTAATAGCCAAAAGTCGGGTGATAGAGGGCCTGGTGCATGTACTCGGCGAACGTAATCGGGCCGCCGGTACTCAGCCGCTCCTTCAACTCCCCGAACAAAGACCCTGTTGTCGGAGCTTCCGCGCCCATACTTTTCCCCAGCCGGTTTGGGCGTCACCATACCGAAAAATCATCTTGGGCAAAAGCCGTTTGACGTGAGCCCGTGCGGGCGTAAGATGGGGTTCGCGAAGGCTTGGTCCCCCAGGAAGAATCAGCTGGTAGGCGTTCAAATAGGACACGCGGTGCCCCGCCTGCCTCCATTCTTCGGCACACTTCGACCAAGCCTTCGTCGCGTGAGAGCCTGTGTTTTTCGACTCCATTGAGGCACGGTGCATCGATTTTCTAGGGAGCATGTGCGTTAGCTCGTCCGCGGTTTGATCCGGGGACGATGGCCGGCAATCGCGCTGATTGCCTCCTACGGTCTCATGGGGCTTGCCTTTCTTGCATCCAGTCCCCCCGGATCGGCGCCGGACGAGTACGCCCACTATCTGAAGGCCGCCGCCGCGGGCCGCGGGGACCTGATTCTCGACCGAGACCCTCCGCCGCTCGGCGGCGGCGCCAGGCAGGAGTGGATGGACACTCAGGACAGGCTGGTCACGCTTCCCGAACGCTTGGCCCCCGAACCGTTCCTGTGCTGGGCGCAGCCCTACTTCCTGGGAACCTGCGATGAGGCGAATCCAAGCTCCTCGCTCCCGAAGGACTTCTCGACCTACGTCGGCAGGTACCCTCCCTACAGCTACGTGATCCCGGGTTTGTTCATGCGGTTCAGCGCCAACCCGGTCACCTCCCTGTACCTGGGGCGCCTGGGCACGCTCCTGGCGTCCATGCCTTTTATCGCGGTCGCCATCCTCGTCCTGAACGACCGCAGGAACCCGTTTTCGCTCCTGGGGCTTTTGGGGGCCCTGACACCGATGGTGCTGTATGTGCTCTCGACTCTGTCGAGCAGCAGTCTGGAGGTGGCTGCGGCTATCTGTTTCATCGCTTGCCTGTGCCGGGTCTCACGGCCCAACACAACCGCCCCGGCCTGGGTCTGGACCACGACCGCGGCAAGTGGAGCTTCGCTTGCACTCATCAGGGACCTCGGCCCGCTGTGGGTGGCACTATGCCTCGCGCTGGTCGTAGGCTTGACCGGGTTCCGCCGGAGTCTGTCGATCGCAAGGTCCAATCGCCGGCGAGCGCTACCGACCGGTGCGGCGATCAGCCTGTCGATGGTGATCGCCCTATTCTGGCAGTTGACCCAGGGCGCAGCGTCACCTTTTTCGCCCTTATCGGGGAGCAGTTTCGTTAGAGCGATCCAACGGCTGCCCTACCTGGGCCATCAGGCCATCGGGGTGTTCGGCCCGCTCGACACTCGTCTCCCCTGGCCCGCCGTGGCCCTGTGGACCGCGATCCTATTGGTGCTGGTGCTGATGGTGGCCGTATCCGCCCATCGGCGCGAAAAGGCGGTTTTTCTCCTGACCCTGGCCACCGTCATCCTGCTTGCCGTACTGACCGATGCAATTCAAAGCGGCAGCGGCTTCGAGGCCCAGGCCAGGCACCTCCTGCCCATCGCGGTGGCGATCCCGATGCTGGGCGGCGAGATAGTCGCAAGGAATTGGCACAAGGCGGGCTGGGCAAGCACATTGTTGCCTGTGCTGACACTGGGTGCCGCGAGCGCCCTTCTGATCGCCTGGCACACCATCGGCCGGCGATTCGCGGTAGGGACAGAGGGTCCGGTGATATTCCTCGACCGGGCGCAATGGCTGCCTCCCTTCGGCTGGCTGTTCTGGGCGGTGGTCATGACGTGCGGCGCCGCTGTTTTGGTTGCAGGTCATGCCGCGTTCAGCGGGCCGCGGGCAGATGTCGAACGTGCGGCGCCGTGAAGAGCCGATTACGACGCCAATTCCACGGGGAGAAGCGGGAATCTTCGTTTGTAGCGTGCAATCGAACGCCGAGGTATACATCCCTTGTAGGTTTATGGCAGAAGTCTCCCAGCTGAAGTGTTGCGAAACCTTCAAGAAAGTTAAGCCAGACCTTGACGGATCCCACCCTTAGTGTCCGCTCGCCGGACGGTCCAGAGCTGAACGGCGAAGTAAGTGTCGTGATCATGGGCGCGGGGCCGGCCGGGCTGACGGCGGCCTGGGAGCTGGTTCACAACGGAGTGCGGGTGAACGTCCTGGAGGCGGACCCCGTAAAGGTCGGCGGCATCGCCCGGACCGCGTCCTACAAAGGGTTCCGGTTCGACATCGGCGGCCACCGTTTCTTCACCAAAGCTCCCGAGGTGACCAGGTTGTGGCACGAGATCCTATCCCCGGAGGACTGGCTGACCGTGCCCAGGCTTTCACGCATCTACTACCGGGGAAAGTTCTTCTCCTACCCCCTCAAACCGTTCGATGCGCTCAGCAAGCTCGGGATCGTCCGGACGTCGATGTGTATGCTCAGCTACTTCAAGGCCAAGGTCTTCCCCATCCGTCCGGAGAGGTCTTTTGAGGATTGGGTGATCAACCGATTCGGAGCGCGGCTCTATCGAATCTTCTTCAAGACCTACACCGAGAAGGTCTGGGGAATGCCGTGCGATCAGATCTCCGCCGATTGGGCCGCACAACGGATCAAGGGCCTCTCGCTGGTCAAAGCGATCAGGAACGCCTTCTCACGATCGCCCCAAGACGCCGACGGGAAAGTCATCAAGACGCTGATCGAGGAGTTCGAGTACCCGAAGTTCGGCCCGGGCATGATGTGGGAGCGCGCGGCCGAGAAGATCAGGTCACGGGGCGGCAAGGTGCACATGCACACCCCCGTCACCTGCCTGGTCTACGCCGATGGAAAGCTGCGCCATGTGCAGGTATCCGGGGGCGACGGCGCGCGAACGTTCACCGGTTCGCAGTTCATCTCAACCCTGCCGATCCGGGACCTGGTGTCGATGATGCAGCCCCCGCCTCCGGAGGCAGTGCGCGCCGCGGCCCAGGCCCTGAACTACCGGGACTTCCTCACGGTTGTCCTGGTCGTGAACCGGGCCGAGCTCTTTCCCGATAACTGGATCTACATCCATGAGCCGTCGGTCCGGTTGGGAAGAATTCAGAACTTCAAGAACTGGAGCCCGGCGATGGTTCCGGACTTATCGAAGAGCGCGCTGGGCCTCGAGTACTTCTGCACCGAGGGCGACGATCTGTGGAGCATGCCCGACGATGAGCTGATCGAGCTCGGCAGGAGGGAGGTCGCCGAGCTCGGGCTGGCGCGCTCCGGCGAGATCGAGGACGGCACGGTGGTGCGCATGAAGAAGGCGTACCCGGTCTACGACGAGCACTACGAACGCAACGTCTCGGTGGTACGGGACTTCATTCGGGAGCAGATGCCCAACCTGCAGCTGGTGGGACGAAACGGGATGCACAAGTACAACAACCAGGACCACTCGATGATGGCCGCGCTGCTTGCGGCCAGAAATATCCTCGGTGAGACCTGGGACCCCTGGAAGGTGAACACCGACGCGGAGTATCACGAGGAGGTGCGTGACAATCACGACAGCGCCGCACGCCTGGTACCGAGAACCGTGAAGTAAGAGCCGGTTTCACCGGCCGGCGGATGCCCGGCAGAACCGCCGGTTTATCCCTTCAGACCGGGGCGTAGAGGCTCTCGAATGCCTTGGCAACCACCTCGTAGCACTCACAAGCGTGGTTCTGGAGGCTTTTTCGGTCTTTGATCGTGGCCTGTCCCCGGCTGTAGCGAATTGCACCCAGGTCCTGCAGACCGCCCACCGCCTCAGTGACCGACTCTCTGATGGTGCCGACCATCTGTGAAAGAAACTCGTAACTCAAAGGGAACTGATCGAGGCCTACTCGGTCGTGGGTCATCAACAGCCATCGGGCACAGCGCTGCTCGTTGTTGTGCAGCCTGTGGCAGGCCGCGTCCTGCCCGGCAAGCGTGAACAGGGCATCCAGGAACTCGTTCACTCGCCCCGCCAAACCCGGACTGCGCTCCAGCTCGTTTCGCAGATGATCCCCATCGACGCTGATGACCTGGCCGGATACCCGGGCAATGCCCTTCACGTGGGAACTGCCCTCGTGAATCAGCGCCGCAGGGACTCCGACCACGCCTTCCCTTCCAACAGTCGCCATCTCGAAGGCACCCCCGTCGAGCATCGGCGTGACCAGGGAGACCAGGCCGCTTATGGGGAAGAAGACTCTGTCGATTGGCTTACCCGGCTGAATCAACACCCGGCGAACCGCCATCTCTTCGAGCTCGGACCCCTTCAGGAGCCGTTCCCTCTCATCCTGATCCATAGAATCCAAAAGCAGGTTGCCCGAGGTGTGCCCAGTATCCATGTGGTCCTCCCTTGAGCGGAGACTCTGGAAAGCTCGGGGCCGGGGACGGCGATAAAACCGTAGTGGACCGGGAACCGGCAAAGAGTCATCCGGTGTGCGTCACTGCACCCTCCCAGATGAACTCGCCGAACGTGGCGCCCAAGCGATAGCGGGAGGGACCTCCAGCCTACATCAATGTTCTTTGGCCGTCCCGTCCGGCGCCGAACCCTCCCCCTCCAGCTTGAGGTTGCTCCGGCCCGATTTCAGCGGCGCCTGCTCCAACGCAAGCCAGATTCCTTCGGTCACCTGGTTGACAAAATCGAGGTCTTCGTCAAGCTCGAGCGCCCGCCTCAGACCTACGGAGACCATTTCCAGGTGGTAGATAACCGAGGCAAGAATCGATGCCTCGTGGTGGTCAACGACCTCCCGAAGGACCTCTTGGCAGACCTCGCTTATGGCCTCCGGATTGGAGCCGGCCAGAAGAAGAGACTTCGCCAGCTCCCGCCCGCGCTGATAGGAGGGAGACGAGCCGTCCAGGTTGATGACAATGTCCATGCCAGCCCGGAGGAAGAGCCGTAACCGCCCGCTCTAGGGAGCCGAGGTCGTCAGCCCGAAGGGGCTTCCTTCGGAGTCCCTGCACACCGCCCACCGCTCGCCGGGATGAATGACCTGTCCACCCAGCTCACCAACTCTGGCCAGCGCGCCCGGAAGATCGGCCACCGCGAAATAAGGCAGCGAAACGGTGTCTCCCGGGCCCTTTCCTCGAGGATGAAGGCCGAGATCGGTCCCGCCGGTATGAGTCTGCCAACCCTGTCCTTCAGAGGCTTCCCGGTCCTGCAGACTGACATCGAGCAGAGCGCTCCAGAATCTACTGGCGCGGTCGGTATCGTCTGCCGGAAACTCGATAAGCGAAACTGGGGAAGACATCTGCCCAGGATAGCCGCAATCGGGTGGCTGCCTGAAACTCCGAAGATGGGATAAGAATGGCTAACAACGACATCTCGGTTGACGAATTTGTTGAGACGAGGGTTCTGCCCGAGCTTCAGCCGGTCGTGGGAATGCTGCGAGAGCTGATGCGGGAGTGCGCTCCCAACGCCCGGGAGCTGATCAGCTACGGCATCCCAACCTACCGAGGACACAGGGGGCTGGCCGTGATCAGCCCAACGAAGAAAGACATCACTTTTGCCTTTTCGCGCGGCGCCGAGTTCGAGGACAAGTACGGCCTGCTGACCGGCGTGGGAAAGGTGTCGAAAAACGTGAAGATCAAAGACCTCGGGACTGTGAATAAGGAAGCGCTTCGTTACTACATAAAGCAGGCCCTGGAACTTGATGAGAAGTAGTGCCGGCTTATTCAACCTCGACCTGTGAGCCGCCGGCCGGGGCGTCTCGATCCATGAGCCGCCGGCCGCGGGAGCTGGACGTCCCAGCAGATCGACGATGCCTGTGCGAAGCTCGTCCGCCCTCGGGTCGGCCACGAATAGTGCCAAGGGGAAGCGGGCCCGGCCTCGTCTATAATCCAGCCGTGCCGGACCTCCGAGACCTGCTGGGGTGGACCGCGGAGCTGGTCGCCACCTACCGCGAAGGTGTTGGCAATCGACCGGTGGCGCCTTCCGTCGACCCCGCCCGGCTGCGGGCCGCTCTGGGAGGCGGGCAGCTGCCCGCCGAGGGGGCCGATCCCTCCGCGGTGGTCGAGCAGCTGGCCGCGGCGCTGGATCATGCGCTGACAGCCACGGCCGGCCCGAGGTACTTCGGCTTCGTCGTCGGCGGCGCCCTCGACGCCGCAACCTGCGCCGACCTCCTGACGACCGGTTGGGACCAGGTGGCCTTCAACGCCACCACCTCGCCCGCCGGCGCGATCGTCGAAGACGTCGTGGGCGAGTGGCTGAAGGAGGCGTTCGGTCTGCCGGCCCACGCTTCGTTCGGCCTGGTCACCGGCGGGCAGGGCGCCAACACCGTCGCACTCGCAGCGGCGCGCCATCGGGTCCTGGCCAACGCGGGCTGGGACGTCGAGGAGCGCGGCCTAGTGGGGGCGCCTCGGATCCGGGTCGTGGCGAGCGAGGAGCGCCATGCCACCATCGATCGCTCGTTGCGGCTGCTCGGGATCGGGGCCGCTGCAGTCGAGCCGGTCGCAGCCGGCGCCAACGGCGCCATCGATCCCGAAGCACTGGTCCGCGTGCTGGAAGCCGGTCCGCAGGCTCCCACCATCGTGTGCCTCCAGAGCGGCAACGTGAACACCGGTGCATGCGACGATCTGGCTGCCGGGTGCGAGGCGGCGCACTGGAGAGGAGCGTGGGCCCACGTCGACGGCGCCTTCGGGCTGTGGGCCGCGGTAAGCCCCTCGACGGAACATCTCGTAACCGGCATCGAGCGGGCCGACTCCTGGGCAGTGGATGGTCACAAGTGGCTCAACGTCCCGTATGACACCGGTTACATGTTCTGCGCCGACCCTCAGGCGCATGCCGCATCGATGTCGTACACCGCCGCCTACCTGGTGGGCCACGGAGAGGGATCGTTACGAGCGCCGTCGGATTACGTGCCCGAGTCGTCGCGCCGGGCCAGGGGCTTCGTGACCTGGGCGGCCCTCCGAGAGCTGGGGCAGCAAGGCCTGATCGAGCTGGTCGACCGATGCTGCGCGCTGGCCCGTGGCTTTGGTGACAGGCTGGGAGCGATCGAAGGGGTGGAAATAGGCAATGACATCGTCCTCAACCAGGTTCTGGTGAGCTTCGGATCCGACGAACGCACCGATCGGGTCATCGACGCAGTACAGCGTGAGGGCACCTGCTGGATGGGCGGGACCACCTGGCGGGGCCGGCGATACATGCGAATCTCGGTCTCGAACTGGTCGACAACCGAAGCCGACGTCGACCGCTCCGTGGCGGCAATTCGGCGGCTTCTGCAGGAGACCGCGTGAGCGTACATTCCGCCGGCCGGCACGAGTAAGGAGGTAAACAATCGACGGCTGCAGCCATATCGACCAAATTCGTGAAGTAACCCCGTCCTCTACGGGTTGTGAGGACTGCCTGGAAAAGTTCCGGCACGACTGGACCGATCTGCGCATGTGCCAGACCTGCGGCCACGTGGGATGCTGCGACAACTCACCGGGACGGCATGCCTCGAAGCACTTCCGCAACCAGGGCCACCCGATCGTCCGATCGTACGAACCGGGCGAGGAGTGGTTCTGGTGTTACCAGGACCAAGTGAGCTTCCTGCTCGAAGACGCTCCGCCGGCCCCCTCGCACCCGCCGAGGAGGCGATCGAAAGGGCCGTGAGGAAAGCGGCCTGAGTCAGGCGGCGGCCTCCTCCTCGTAGGCGGGGCGGACGGGCCGGTGCGACGACGCCTTCCGGCGGCCCGCCGATAAAGCACCCACGTATACACCCAGGACCACAAGGAGTCCGCCGGCGATGGTTTCAGGCCTGATGGTTTCATTCGCAAGCAGCGCCCCAAGGCTCACTGCCACGACCGGCATGAGCGTGACGGCGTAGACGGAAGCCGACGCCTTCCATCGCTTGATCACAAAGACGAACAGACCGAAGAGACCCACCGAACCCACCGCCACCAGCCAGAGCAGCGCCACCCAGGTGCGCATCTGTCCGGGAAAAAACCAGGGCTCCCGGCTGACGGCCGACGCCAGCAAGAGTCCGGCCGCCCCCACGCCCATACCTACCGCATTGGTGGTAATTGGATCGCTTCTGGGAAATCCTTTAACCAGCACGGTTGATGCGGAAGCCGCAAACGCTCCTCCGATGGCGGCCAGAAGGGGCAGCAGCGGGATGCCGCCCTCGAGGGTTCGATAACTGAGCACCGCGATACCGCACACCGCCAGGAGTCCGCCGGCGAGCCCCCTCGAAGTGAACTTTTCCTGACCCTGCGTCACCGCCATGACCAGGGTGATCAGAGGCACCGACGCCAGTATCACCGAGGTTGTACCGGCGCTGATCCCGAGCAGGGCGAAGTAGAGCAGGGCATAAAACAACCCGACGCTGAGCAGGCCGTAGACTGCGGCCCCCGCGAGCTCCCGTCCTCGCGGAATTTTCATCCCTCGGATCTTCATGATCGCCAGGAAGATCAGGGTAGCCGCCGCAAAGCGCACTCCCGCTCCGAACAAAGGTGGGAGCTCGGCATTCGAGAACTTGACTGCAACGAAGTTCGTCCCGCCGATGAGGACCACGGCGACGAACGCCATCAGAGTTATGCGGGCCGGTGATTGAGTCATCTGTCGGTTCATCGGAACCTCCCTTACGAGTGGATCTCAGTATCCGGGTCGGGAGGCGCAAGGCGCATCGGGCGTTCACCCCATCTTTTGGGCTCGTTTTGGTGTCCTAGTGCCGCATCAGGCAACCTTCGGGCGTTTGGCGGCGTGAGGCACCCTCAGGCTTCGTTCTCGGCCCCACCGTATGG
>JBBDRH010000030.1:0-12468 GCA_040905645.1 Actinomycetota bacterium | reverse complement strand
GCTGGGGTGGTGGGGGGCGGGGCGGCGGCGGCGGCGGCGCCGCCGGCGTGGTGGTGCACACATAGCCGGGAGCCAGTGCCGGAGCCCACTCGGAGCTTCCCACCTCGTTCACAGCCCGAACCCGTAAACAGGCTCGCGTTTCCGGGGCCAGGTTGGCCCAGAGGAAGGTGTTTAGATCTTTGCCGACTCGCTCGCGGCTCGCGGGTGCGCCATCGGGAACCTGCCGGTCGACCTGGAATCCCGTTTCGTCGTTAGACATATCCGTCCAGCTGATCCTGATCGCCGTGGAATCGACGGCGACCGCGTGGACCTCCAATGGGGCCGTCGGCGCCTTCGGAGCCGGGAGGGCCGGCGTCGGCGAAACCGAGGGAGAGGGCGAAGCTGCGGGATCCACATTCGAACCACCGCTCTGGCCGGGGCCGGCGGCGCCGGTTACGGCTTTGCCGTTCGTACCTCCCTCGCCCGTGGCGGTGACGGCGTCGGATCCGCTGGCACCCGTCCCCTGGCCGGGCGATTGAGCACCGGGAGCTGCCTTGCTTCCCGAGCCTTCGCCACCCTGGTCTGCCGACCCGTTGGTCGAGCCTTCCTCTCCTTGAACCTCTGAGGACTGCTGATCACTCTTGTTGTTTTCGCCGATGATCATGAACTGCAGGATCTTGGGAGGCTGCACCCCCGCGTTGCTCATGACCGGAGCGATCAGCTGGGGAACCAGAAGGACTGCGGCCAGAAGTGCTGCTACAAAACCGAATGCGTCTGAGCGCTGAAGAGAAAGGTTGCGAACGAGGCCTCTGGGGGAAGCGGTTTTTTTGACGGGCGCGATTGCGGCAGCCGGAGCTTGTACATCGTTCAACAAGCGCTCCTCCGCCGCGGCAAGCGTCTCTGCGGCGAGGTTCCTCACCCGCTTGGCTCTGGTGTCTACGTCCTCCCAGAAGGGTTCGGTAAAAACAGGCACGACATTTTCCTCCGAAGGGGCCGCTGCGGGAACCCTCACAACCTCCCCTTCCGAAAACACCAGATGCTCCGCCGCCTCGAGCTCGCCGAGTACCAGCTCCCGAACCCGCTCGGCGCGCTGATGCACCACACGCCAGAACTCCTCGTTGAACTCGGGGCCGCCGGAATGATCGCTCACGTAAGCTGCCCCTTCTCCTCGGAAAGCTCTTCCCGCAAGGTGCTGAAGGCCCGCTTGAGATGAGTTTTCACAGAAGCTACCTCCAAGCCCATCTTCTTGGCAGCCGCCTGACGGTCGAGACCTTCCAGGTAGCAGTAGGTGATTGCCTCACGCTGCCGGTCCGGCAATCCCTTGATGGCCTCCTGGACGACGATCTGGGAGAGGTGACGGTCGGGATCCCCCGAGTCGGATTCGAGTTTGGAGTCGGCCCAAAAAGCAAGCCGCCTTCGCTGCCGGTTCAACCCTCTCTGCTTGTTCTTGGCGAGGTTCTTGGCCACTGTGGTGACGTAGCTCTCGCTGTTCGAGGGGGACTCGAACCGGGCGATCAGCGTGATCATCGTTTCGCTGGCTACATCCATAGCTTCGGAATGGTCCTTGAGAATCTGGTTGGCCATCCGATATGCAATGCCCGCAAGAGCATTGTGCTCAGAGTCTGCCAACCACCCGGTCATACGTGGAGGATTACCCAAGTGCGGCGCTCCCATCAATTGCCGCCCCAATCGATTGGACATCTCCCCATGTTGTCAATCGAACACCGCAGTCCCTCCTACCGGGTGACAAGGAACTCAACAAGTTTGCACCTCGGGGGCCACCACGCCAAAAAAACTTTGGACCCGTGTAACCCGCGGATCCTCCCGGCGGTGTTTGTTACGTAAATCGTCGGTGGCGGCAAGGGGTCAAGGCAATGGGTTGGATTCAAACGTTTGGTCTCATTTGCGGATCACTTCTTGTCATGGCGCTCATCCGCGACTTCCTCGCCGGCCTGGGCCAGGAACGGATCTGGAGTGATCCAGACCTGGAAGAGTCCCAGGGTTATTACAGGGTTTCGAACCAGGGGCTAGCCCCCGTGATACCTATTCTCAAGGAGGACAGACTTGACGACATGCATTCATTCAAGGATTCCCCAAGGGATGACGACGTCAGCGGGCGTCTCGCCTAACGAAGACCGCGTATTCCTCCTCGCATTGTCGCGGCACTCGGGCGCCGAGGAATCCAGCGCGCTGACCCGTTGCCCCTCGTGCGGCATCCTGACTACGGCCTCCTCCTCGTACTGCGGATCTTGCGGCGACCCGATGATCACCGCAGACGACATGTTCGCTCAGGACGACTGGTACTCCTGGGTCTAGAACGCTCTTCGCCGGACTATTCAGCGGGCCCGCCAACTCCTGGTCCCTCTTCGGGATACCTGAATTCACTCTAAGTAGCCGCTTCAACCCCTCCTGGTGGTCATATTCACTTTAAGTTTTGCGTGAAGTTGCCGATAAAGGGAAATCAGATACGCCCCCAACGCATTTCACGGAGACCACGGACGGATGAATTCGGTTGGCCCTTCCCGGTGGCGCCTTCTCGGGCTGAGACGAGCTGCCGCCGTCGCAGCTCTAGCGGTGTTCATTGCTCCGGGCACGTCGGCCCTGGCGGCCGAGCCCCGCACCGGAGCCGAGGCAGCAACCGAGCAGGACTTCCTGTCACGAGCCAACGCCAGCCGCAGCGCATCGGGCCTGGGAGCCCTGAACGTCTCTCCCGGATGGCTGGAGCACGCTCGTAACCACTCCGAGGAGATGGCGGCATCGGGCTCTATATTTCATGACTCGAACCTGGGCGCCGAAGCCGCAACTCTGGGCTGCTGGACGCGCGTCGGCGAGAACGTGGGGATGGGCCCGTCGGTTAATGCCATCCACAACGCTTTGATGAACTCGCCCACCCATCGTGACAATCTCCTGGGTAATTACGATGCCCTTGGTGTCGGTGTCGAGATTTCGGCCGACGGAACGATCTGGGTGACCCAGCGCTTCCTGAAGAGTTGCGGTGAAGCACCTCCGGTGCCCGCTCCGGCTCCTGCGCCCGCTCCGGTTGTGAAACCTGCCCCCGCTCCGGCTCCTGTGCCGGTCCCAGCTCCCAAACCTGCCGAGCCTGTGTCCAAGATATCCACCGCTGCCGCTCCCGCTCCGCCTCCCTTAGAGCCATCGCGAGGCGTTGAGCAGGAGCGACCCGGTGGAGGCCTTGTGTTCGATCACTGCATCTTGAAGTGGAACCGCGGCCTGGTCTGTTTTACAGGGGCCAGTTGACCCTGCCAAACGGTTCCACTTCAAACTGCCGGACTCGCCGGGCTTCCTAGCCCTTCGCGTCCTTCATTCTTCGACTGATCCACAGGGAGCCGAAACCTCCCGCAACCAGGGCCAGTGCCAACGTCAGCCACAAGGCGATGTTCAAGCCCGTTCTGGGAAGCTCAATACCCAGGACCTGGACGGTTGCAGAAGGCTCTTTCTCAATTGCGACTCCCAGTACCTCTGCAGGCTTGTCGTTGTTGGTGATCGTGCAGGTCTTGGTCTGACCGATGTCGATGCTACCGTCACAGTCCGCCGACCTCGACCTGACGTACCGACCCTCGTCGAGCTCGTCGGCCCGGTAGGGGCCTGCGTTCATACCGAGCCTGGTGCCGCTCTCGCTCCCGGGGAAGTTCCTCAACGTTACGTCGGATACGAACAACGAGAAGCTCGAGGCGGTACGAATGCCGCCGTCGTCGTTGATAACTCGTTTGATGACGTTCAGCACCGGCTGCACATCGTCGTTGGTGACGGTGCAGACCCTTGCCTCGCCAAGCGCTATCGTGCCTTCGCAACCCTCCGAGAAGGAGCCGTCGTATGCGTCGACCGCTCCCTCGGTCACCTCGTAGGCACCGGCGTCGATCGTCAGGACGGTTCCGGTTTCGCTGCCGTCGAACGGTGCGGGATCGGTTCCCGCCGAGGCAACCGAGATCTCGAAGTCTGCAGCGACCTTCGTGCCGCCGTTGTCGTTGATCACTCGCTTGACCACGGTGAGGCCCGGCGGCAGGTCGATGTTGGTGACCCTGCAGATCCTGGTCTCGCCGGCCGCAATGACGCCCGAGCACCCCTGGTCGAAGGTTCCGGCATAGCCCGCCACCTCAGTCTCGGTGACGCTGTACGAACCTGCGTTCAAGGCAACCGCGGTACCCTCCCCCGTTCCGGCAAATGATGCCGGCGAAGCAGCTGAGCCCTCCACGTTGATGGTGAAGTCGGTCGGGACCTTCGTCCCCCCGTTGTCGTTGACCACGTCCTTGGTCACGATCAATCGGGGCTGGATGTCGTCGTTGGTGATCGTGCACACCGCCGATTCTCCGCTGCCCAAGGTGATCGCCGAGCCGTCCTGGGTGCCGCCCACGCATACCCACGCCGAGGCGGTGTAGCCCGTAACGTCGGTGGTCTCACTGAGGGCGTATGTCCCGGCATCCACCGGCGTGGCGGCGGCGCCTCCCGCTCCGCTCAAAGGAGTGGGACCGGTTGCCGACAGGGTGAAGTCGGTGGCCAGTGCCGCGCCTCCGTTGTCGTTGACCACGGTCTTGATCAGCTGCAGTGAGGCCGGGCTGTCGTCGTTGATGATGGTGCAGGTGGCCGACTGCCCCCCGCTGAGGGTGACGGAGGCCCCGTTCTGGGTCCCGCCCACGCACACCCAATCAGAGCCGGTGTAGCCCGAGGGTCCTGTCTCGCTCAGGGTGTAGGTGCCCGCATTAACCGGAGTGGTGGCGAAGCCTCCCGCTCCGCTCAAGCCGGGGGTGGGCCCACTTGCCGACAGGGTGAAGTCGGTGGCCGCAGCATTGCCACCGTCGTCTTTGGTGACCTGCTTGATCAGCTGCAGGCTGGCGGGGCTGTCGTCGTTGGTGATCGTGCATGTCCGGGACTCTCCTGGAGGAACCGTGACGGTACCGCCAAGAGAGGCCGGACACCCGGTACCCGTGATGTTCACAAACGTGTAGCCGGCAAGCCCCGCCTCGTTGATGGCGACCGGCGTGTTCGCCGCAACCGTAACCACCTGGCCTGAGGTCACCGCGTTGCCACCGACTGTGAGACCGAAGGCGGTCACGCCCGCGCTTCCACCGTTGTCGTTGATCACATTCTTTACCAGCGTGATCGTGCCGTCCTGCTGCTGGTTCCCGAAGGTGCAGGTGACCGTCTCTCCGGCACTGAGGACGATAGCGGTAACCGGAGACTGGTCGGAGCAGGTCGCGGACGTTGGCGTCCATCCCGCAGTGACTAGCTCGGCCACGGAGTAGGTGCCTGCGACTAGAGCGCCCGAGTTGTTGGGGGCAGCCGTGTCCGTCAGGAAGAAGTTTGGTCCGTAGGAGGGGTCGAACTCAAAGGACTGGACACTGCCCGCCGGATCGGTGACCTTGTCTACGATGATGAAGCTCGGAGGCGCTACGCAGCCTCCGGGGACGCTCACCGCAGGACCGGCCGGGGCAACACCCAGGGTCCGACTGGCGGTGAATCCATTCGACCACACAGCCGCCACGGTAAGAGCGACGGTACCGACGTAGTTACCCGGGAGGTCTGTTGTGGCTTGGTCTGAGCCCGAAGCCGCTATCGCGGTGTTTATCAGCCCGTCGATCGTAAGGCCCGCGCTAAACGGGGAGCTCGTTACGCCGGAGGACGTAATGGTCATGGTCTTGTCGTTCTCAGAGTTGCCCACGGTCCAGGTGATCCGCTGCACGCCGTCGATGCAAGACACGCTTCCACTCAGGACGGGGTGGTGAGCCAACGCGGGAAGTGCGGTCAGGACCACCGCCGCAAGCACGAAGATGGACAGAAAGCTGACGCTGGCTCGGAAATGACTCCTGTTGCCTGACGCGTCGACACGGGCCAGACGGCCCACTTTACGACTAGAATTCTTGTTCATATCTTTCCCCCCTAGGCTCTTGGGTGTAGCTCTGTAACCAGAGTGCGGAGGACACAGGTCTCGAAATGGCCCGCGGCGGCAGGGTTCCGCCAGGCCGTTCGGCTCAATTGATCGGCCCATCCAGGGGTCGGAAAGCCAGTGCCGCACTAGAATGGGCGCCGTGAATAAGCTGCGGGTGATGGTCGTCGACGACCACGACGTGGTCCGAATGGGCCTCAGAGCCTTCATCGACGCGGAGGATGACCTCGAGGTCGTGGGCGAAGCCTCCAGCGGAGCACAGGCAGTAGAGCTGGCTCGCATTCATCGGCCCGATGTGGTGATCATGGACGTGCGAATGCCGGACGGCAGCGGGGTCGATGCCTGCCGGGAGCTGCGCAACGAGAGTCCCGACACCCAGGTGATCATGCTGACGTCGTACTCCGACGACAATGCGTTGTTCAGCTCGATCATGGCCGGCGCGGCAGGGTACCTGCTGAAGCAAACGCCCGCTGAGGAGCTGATCCGTTCCGTCCGCCACGTCGGAGCGGGAAACGCGCTGCTCGATCCGGAAGTGACGATGAGGGTCCTGGAACGGGTCAGAACCCCTAAAGTTGACAGCAAGGATGCCAAGCTTGCTCACCTCTCACCCACGGAGGAGAGGATCCTCGACAAGGTGGCGGAGGGATTCACCAACCGGCAGATCGCAGACCGGATCCACCTCTCGGAGAAGACCGTCAAGAACTACGTCTCCTCGATACTCAAGAAGCTTGAGGTAACCCGCCGAGCCGAGGCCGCCTCCTACGTCACCCGGGCTCGGATGCATGATCCGGCGAGCGACTCCTGAGCGACACACTTGATCCGGCCGCTCTGGAGAAGCTTCGAGAGCTCGAGCGCAGAGGGTCACCGGGGGTGACTCGAAGAATCACCACCGCATTCCTTACCGACGCCCCCGTCAAGATCAACGCCCTCCGGGAAGCCCTGGCAGAGGGTGATTATGAGGCGGTTGCGATGGCTGCGCACAATTTGAAGGGCGGCTGCTGGTATGTGGGAGCCGCGCGGCTCGCGGAGTTGTGCGCTCTGCTCGAAGACGATGCTGAGTCCGGCAATATTTCCGATGGGGCTTCCAGCGTTTCCGGGATTGAGACCGAGCTCGAGGCCGTGCGAGAAGCGATGGCAAAGGCGCTCAGCAACATCACCTGAGGGGACTGTCGCCTAGCGCCGATCCAGGAGGCCTTCGACTGCCCTGAGGCGTCCCCCCTGGCCGTCCTCCTCGGGAGGATTTCGGGACTTTAGGCCTATGGATTTTAGGCCAAACGTCCCTGCCGCGGCCCCTGCCCCGACCCAAACTGGACCTAACCGAAATCGGAGGACGGATGGTGAAGCAGAGCATGAGGCGAGCACGGCCGGCATGGGCGATCTGCGCTCTGATCCTTTTAGTTGGACAACTGGGAGTTTCGGCCGAGGCGTCGTCCAGTCAACCCGTCGCATACCCCTCCACCAGCAAGGCGGTGTGTGAGGAGAGCTACGGCGGTTCATTCACCCCATCCATGGATTCGAGTAAATGTCTGGTCCAGTCCGACTCGGGTGCGTCGACTCTGTATGCCGGTTTTGGAGCTGATGGCTTTGATTGGGTACAGACCACCAAGTTCAGCCCCGTCGCCTCCTCCGGTCAGGTCCACCTCGGACCGGCAAGCGTGGGGTGCAGCAATCCGGACACCGACGCCTCGGCTGCCTGGGCATTGGATTGTATATAGGCAAGTCTTTCGGGCAGCTGCCGGGCCGGCGGATTTGAAAGCAAGAACCCACCCCAAAGCAGCGCCGGGTAGTTGATTCCAATCTAATAGGGCCGAACGGCCCTGCCGAACCCTGCCGTTTGGTGTCGATTCCGGACCTGCCCATCCCTCACGCTTGAGCATGAGCCCAGGAGGTCCCTCATCAAGCATAGTTTTGAGGCACGCGTGAGCCGCATGCTTTTCGCGTCCGTTGCATCTTGCCCTTTCTGGGGGAGTTACAGACCCGGGCCGGGGCGTCCATCAAGCTGCCGGGCAGTTCCTCAGACGGGGAGGCGGTGGGATTACCAAACAGTTTCCCTATTCCACTTAAAGAAATCCTCAACATGCCGATAGTGGAGATAGCAGTGCCGGGAAAATGGGGTGGGAAATGCTTCTAGATGGAAGATACCGGTGCTTCCGGTTGATCAAGTCGGGGCATGGGATCGAGACGTACCTGGCCGAAGATCTGCAGGGCGGCGGGGACCAGGTAATAGTCAAGCTTCTTCGCACCGAAGAGGTGGCTCCCGAGGTTCGAGTCAGACTCGAGCACGAAGCCGCTGTTCTCACCCGTCTGGGCACCCCCACCTTCAAGCCACTCGTCGCCTACGGCCAGGATGACGGTCGTCTCTTTCTTGTTCAACCTTTCCTGCCGGGCAAAAACCTGGCCGAGCTGCTGGCTCTGTCCGGCGGTCCTCTCTCGGTGACGAACACTCTCGTAATTGCGGCGCACCTGCTCTCCGAGCTGTCGAGGGCCCACGAAGAGGGCGTCCTTCATCGGGATGTCAAGCCTGCAAATATCCTCGTGCAGGGCGACGACCCGGTCGAACGAGCCACTCTGGTCGACTTTGGGCTCTCCCTGAGCTCATCTCTGCCCGCCGATTTCAAGAACCAGGCGGTTGGTACCGCTAGATACCTCTCCCCCGAGGAGGCAGGTCTGGTGGATGCAGTCATCGATGGCCGATCGGATATCTACTCGTTGGGCGCAGTCCTATACGAATGCCTGACCGGCCATCCGCTGTTTGAAGGCACCACGGTCGGCGAAGTCCTTCGCCAGCATCTCAGTCTTCAGGTCCCTCGCCTGCGCGCCGCCGGCTTGCCGGTGCCGAGGGCGCTCGAGGGGGTGCTTCTGAGGATGTTGGGCAAGGAGCCAGGACAGAGATACCAATCGGCTCAGGGGGCCCTCGCCGATGTGGAAGAGATCATTGCCGGGCTGAACCGCGGCGTGTCCGAGCCGCCGGTAATGATCGGTCTGCATGACAGGCGGAGCGTCCTCACCGAGCCCGCCTTCGTCGGGCGCACCTCCGAGCTTGCCACCTTGAACGAACACCTCAACCGCGCGCGCGCGGGCCGGGGAGCGCTCTTCTACCTGGCCGCCGAATCCGGCGGAGGCAAGACCAGACTGCTAGAAGAATTTGCCGGACAGGCCTCCAGCAGCGGCGCCTGGATTCTTAACGGTCAAGGCGTGGATCAGGCAGCGCAACATCCTTACCAGCTCCTCGAAGGCGTGGCCAAAGACATAAACTCCGCCATTCAATCCGATGAGCAACTGCTAGAGCGACTGCTCCACCGGCTGGGCGATCGCGCCGAAGCCGTGGCGGTTACTCTGCCCGAGCTCGGAGCCTTCGTTTCGCACGCCGGCATCGACAAGCTCCCCGAGGCCTACGGCGAGGTTCGCAGCCTGACGGCTCTCTCGTCACTGCTTGGATCTCTCGGCACTCCCGAAACCCCCGCGGTGGTTCTTCTCGACGACTGCCAATGGACCGATGGGCTGACCGCCAAGCTGCTGGACCGCTGGCTCAGTCAAACCGATGAGGAGCCGACCTACGTTCTGGTCGTCGCCGCCTTCAGGTCCGAAGAGGTGGGACCGAATCACCCCATCCGCCGGATTTCCCCGACTGCGAGACTGGATCTTCAGCCGCTCACCACCTCGGAGCTGCACGACATGGTGCAGTCCATGGCCGGCCGGCTTCCGGATGAGGTTATGGACACCGTCGCGACGCTGTCGGAGGGCAGCCCGTTTATGGCGGCCGCCGTGCTCATGGGCCTGGTGGAGACCGGTGCGTTATTCGAGTCCGCCGGTCGGTGGAAGGTAGACGACGCGGCTCTCGCCGCGGCACAGACTTCCAGACGAGCGGCGATCTTCCTCGTTCGCCGCCTCGAGCTTCTCCCGGAGGAAGCGCTGCGATTGCTATCGATCGGAGCGGTGCTGGGAAAGGAGTTCGATCTCGACCTGGCGATCAGCCTCACGGGTCAATCTCACGACGATGCGCTCAAAGCGCTGGCCGAGGCGAGAAGCCGAAAGATCGTCTGGCTGGATGAGTCGGGGGGCCGTTGCCACTTCCTCCACGATAAGATCCGAGAGGCGCTGCTCGGCAAGCTCGACGGCGAGGAGCGCACCGAGCTGCATCGCCGTGCCGCCCTTCAGATCGAGGAGCTGGACAGCTCCCGGGTCTTTGAGCTTGCCTACCATTTCGACGCCGCCGGTGAGGCCGAGAGGGCGCTCCCCTTCGCCGTGGCTGCCGCCGAGCACGCCCGCAGCCAGCACACTCTCGAAATCGCGGAGGCTCACTACCGGATGGCCGATCGCTCGGCAGCCAACGCCGGCCTCGCAACTCGCCGGCGGGTGGCGGAGGGCCTGGGCGATGTGCTCACGCTGCGCGGCTCGTACGAGGAGGCGGTGGAGCAGTTCAAGCGATCGTTGGGAATGACCGAGGACCGGCAGAGCCGGGCAGCCCTGCAGGGAAAGCTCGGGGATGTGGCCTTCAGGTATGGGGACATGGTCGGTGCCCGCGACGCGCTGGAAGGCGCGCTCAAGCAGTTGAACTTCAGGATGCCGAGGACCTTTCTGGGGCTGATGCTGGCACTGTTCTGGGAGGCGGTTATCCAGGCCCTGCACTCAGCGCTTCCGAAGCTGTTTATCGGCCGGAGGAGCCTGGACAACACCGAGCGGCAGCTTCTCGCGGTACGGCTGTACAGCCGGCTTGCCTACGTCTACTGGTTCCACAGCGGGAAGCTGCGCTGCGGTTGGGCGCATCTCCGGGAGATGAACCTGGCGGAGCGGTACCCACCGACGCTCGAGCTCGCCCAGGCATACTCCGAGCACGCCCCGGTTATGACGATGGTTCCCTGGTTCAGCCGCGGCCTCGAGTACGCCAAACGGTCGCACAAGATCCGAACGGAGCTCGGTGATGTCTGGGGGCAGGGACAGTCACTCAATTTCGAGGGCGTCACCCTCTACGCGGCGTCCCGATTCGAGGAGGCCATCGAGAGATGCCTCGAGGCCAAGCGGCTCCTGGAGCGCACCGGCGACCGTTGGGAGGTCAACACCGCGGGCTGGAACATCGCGTTTGCGCAGTATCGTCTGGGCCGGCGCGCTGAGGCCATTAAGGCGGCCAAAGGCGTCCATGCTGCGGCTACCGAGATCGGTGATCAGGCTGCAGCCGGAATCGCACTGAGCGGATGGTCCCGGGCTTCGGAAGGAGATGTGCCTTCAGAATTGATCAAGGCTCAGCTTGACCGCAGCGGGGACGAGGATGCCAGCACCACAGTGGAGGTGCATCTGGCCGAGGGGGTCCGCCTTCTACGCACGGGCGAGATCGACCGAGCAGTCTCTGTCCTTCAAGCCGCCCGTGCACTGATCCGCAAAGCAGGCCTGAGGCAGGAGTACGTGGCTCCGGTGCTCCCCTGGCTGGCCACGGCCCTGCGCATCCAGATGGAGCAGTTTGCAGCCAACTCGGCGGTTCCCCGCCGAACCCTTTTGAGAAACATTCTGGTGACGCGCCGGGCAGTGCGCCTGTCACGCAGCTACAGGAACAACCTCCCCCACGCTCTGCGGGAACAGGGTCTCATAGCCGCCCTCGACCGTCGCCCGCGAACCTCCCGGCGAAAGCTCATCGCAAGTCTGAAGGCCGCTAATGCGCAGGGAGCCCGGCTCGAGGAAGCGAAGACCCTCGAGGCGATCGCGCGGATCGGCGAGAAGCTGGGCTGGGCGGAAGCCTCGGAGAGCAAACGGGCCGCCGAGGCCCTGATGCTGCAGATCCAGGCCCCCGGGCCGGCGGATCAGCCCGACCGCGACACGCTCTCACTCGCCGACAGGTTCGCAGCCCTGATGGAGGCCGGCCGATCGATTGCCTCCGCTTCGGACCGGGAGGGGGTCTACCAGTCGGTACAAAAGGCCGCCAAGACCCTGCTGCGCGGCGAGCACTGTTTTGTGCTCGACCTTCACGGCCATGGTTCCGAAGCAGCCGAGAACGCGCTTCACGGGCAAGAATCCCTCAGCTTCACGATCGTCGAACGAGCGCTCGAGCTGGGCGCCCCCGTCGTTTCCAACTTCGCCGACAGCGTGGACGCAACGGAGAGCCTGGTTCTCTCGGGAGTGCGCTCGGTCATGTGTGTACCGATCTCCTCCGAGGAGGGCGCATTGGCACTGCTGTATGTCACCCACGGCTTGGTCAGTGGGCTGTTCGGGGAGGAGGAGATTCAGCTCGCCTCCTACATTTCAACTCTCGCCGGCGCAGCTCTCGATCACGTGGCGGGCAGTGAGGCAAGGTTCCGCTCACTCGCTCAGAACTCCTCCGACGTCATCACCATAGTTGACCCCGGCGGCCAGATCACCTACCAGAGCTCGTCGCTTCAGCCTATCTTCGGGTTCCAGCCGCTGGAGATGATCGGCTCCCGGCTGGACCGGTGGGTTCACCCGGCCGACGTCCAACAGGTAAACCAATCCATCAACTTTTCGGATTCTGCCGGGGGCGGCAACGCCCTCCTTGAGTGCCGTCTGCGGGCAAGCGATGGATCCTGGCGGTACACGGAAACCGCAATTTCCAACCTCGTCGACGACCCCAGCGTCCGAGGCGT
>JBBDRH010000029.1:0-2044 GCA_040905645.1 Actinomycetota bacterium | reverse complement strand
CGTGCAGGTAGACTCCCAGTACGCCTTCCTGCTCATACCCGAGGCCGTCCTCGAGGAGGGGTTTGGCTCGGGGACCGGGCCGGGTCCTGCCATGGTGTATCTCGTAACCAAGCAGGGGCTCGCGGGAAGGAAACCAGTTGGTCGCGACCTGTCGCGTTATCTTGCTCATCGCGAGCTCCGTTTCCACATCGAGAAGCCCTAAGCCGGGGAAGCTGGCGCTACTCTCCACTCCGTGGGGGTCCCGTACCTCGCGTCCGAGCATCTGAAGACCTCCGCAGATGCCGAGGATGGTCATTCCTTGTTGTGCGAGCGCTTGGACGCGTTCGGCCAGGCCCGTCTCATGGAGCCAGGCGAGGTCGGCAGCGACGTGCTTGGAGCCGGGCAGGATCACGGCCGAGGCGCCCTTCAGGTCGTTCGCTTGCCTTGCCCAATGGACCGTGATGCTCGGCTCGTGAACCAGCGCGTCGAACTCGTCGAAGTTCGAGATCGCCGGGGCGTGGAGGATCGCGATAGTCGCTCGCTCGCCACTGGCTTGCGGCGCGGGCTGAAGAGAGTAGGCGTCTTCATCGGGCAGGGGAAGTTCCAGGTATGGCACTACTCCGAGAGTAGGGATGCCGGTGCGCCGCTCGAGCCACTGGAGGCCGTTACCGAGAAGCCGGGCGTCGCCCCGGAATTTGTTCAGGACGAACCCATGAATCTGATTTCTCTCGTGCTGTTCGAGGCAGTGCCAGGTGCCCAGCAGGTGGGCGAATGCGCCTCCTCGATCGATGTCGGCAGCGAGGAGCACCAGGGCGTTGGCCTCCACTGCCACGCGCATGTTCACGATATCGCCCTCTTTCAGGTTGATCTCGGCCGGACTGCCGGCACCTTCGATGACCACCAGGTCGTATTCGGCAAGGAGACCATGGAGGCTGTCCTGAACAGGACCCCACATGAGTCGCTTGCGTTCGGCCCAAGGGAGTCGCGAGAGCTCTAGGTCGGCCCGGCCGAGCACGACGACTTGGCTGCGATCAACGCCCTCTGGTTTTAGGAGCACCGGGTTCATCCGCACATCCGGAGTGACTCTGGCTGCTTGCGCCTGGAGGAGCTGAGCCCGGCCCATCTCGAGGCCAGCCGGGGTCACACCGGCGTTGTTGCTCATGTTCTGTCCTTTGAAGGGAGCGACCTTGTAGCCGCGGTTGGCGTAGTAGCGGCAGAGTCCGGTACTGAGGTAGGACTTGCCGGCATTCGACGAGCAGCCTTGGATCATCAGCGCCTTACCCATGGCGTCTTCGGCTCATCCATGCCACGAGGCTGGCGTTGGCCTGCTCCTGTTGCGGCGCGAGCCTTACGTGCCTGGGCAGGCCGAAACTCGAAGCATTCCGGACGCGGAAACCGTGCTCCCGGGCGGCATCCTTGAAGGCTGCTGCGTCCCCCACTTCTATGAGGAAGAACGGGGTCACCCCTGAGTGCGTCTGGTAGCCCACCTCCTGCAACTTTCGGCGGAGTGCTTGGCCGGTCGCGAGGAGTTCGGGGACGGTTCTCCCGAGGAAGGAGCGGCCTTCATCCGAGCGGGCCCAAAGGGCGGCTTCCTGGGATGGGCCGCTTGCTTGCCAGGGGGCAGCGACTCGATTCAGGTGAGCGGCTACTTCTCTGGGACCGGTGGCATACCCGACGCGCAGGCCGGGGATGCAGAAGCTCTTCGTGAGAGACCAGAGGGTCAATGCTCCAGCTGGCAGGGCCTCGCTTGCAACACTGCTCACCTCCAGGTAGGCAGCGTCGATGGCCAGTAGGGCGTCGTTCCGCAGGCAGGCGTTAGCTACTGTCTCGAGCTGACTTGCCGTCCAGGCGTGGCCGGTTGGATTGTTGGGGTGACACAGCCAAACGAGCGTTGGCTTGAGGTTGTGAATGGCATCTAGCAGCGGTGCTACGTCGGGAATCTCGCGATTCTCGTAGGCGTTGAGCCGAATGGGCTCAGCGCCATAGAGTGCGGACGCTCTGGCGTACTCACCGAAGGTAGGACCGGCTATCAACACTCGCCGGCCCGGTGTCAGGTAGCAGGCTG
>JBBDRH010000028.1:0-12616 GCA_040905645.1 Actinomycetota bacterium | reverse complement strand
CCTCGCCTGACGCCACTTCACGCGCCCCAAACACGTCAACGTTAGTGGTCACCGCTTTAGCTTCCGGGCTTCTCCTCGAGCACTTGTCGCCGTGAACTAAGCGAAGGCCGCACTTGACGCGCATCTCGGATGGGAAGCCCCTTCGGCGCTTGCTAGAGCGCTCGAAAGGAGGAAGCTTCGTCGATGTCGTTGTGGCGCATGATGTCCCTCCTTTTAGTGTTGACTCCGAGGTGTGCGCCTCGGTCCGATTGGTCTACCGGTTGTAGCATCGGGAGGCATAACCGTCAATTACCAGGGAACGAAGGGACGAAAAGTTCACGAATGGATAAGGCCTTTGATCAGTCTGTGACCTACCTTGATCACGCCAAGGAGCGAATGCAGCAACGAGGAATCACCCCCCGGGAGGTCGAGGAGGCATTGTCGAACGCAACGGCCACCTCGACGGACGTGGTGCCCGGCAAAATCAGCCTGCTGGGCACCACCGCGGCCGGCAAACCGATGAGGCTCATGCGCCTGGAGCACTTCCTCGTGATCGTGAGCGTGGTCTCACTGGAGGGTCCCAGTCAGTGAGAGTCCTGTACGACGGCGAAGCCGACGCCCTCTACATCCCCCTGCAGACCCGGGGGACGAAGGTGGACCACTCGATAGTCATCGACGACACCCGTATCGTCGACCTGGATTTCGAGAAAGAGCCGGTGGGTATCGAGGTTCTCGGTGCTTCCCGGCGGGTCTTCCTCGAGGATCTCATCGAGCGGTTCGGCCTCGAGAACATTCAGGACGACCTGCTTTCGGTGGAGCGGCATCGCTGGCAGCCGATGCAGTACGCCCCTCCGTTTATCTGACGACCGCCAGGGGAGTGGGGTCGAAGAGCCGGTCGACGACGGGGGCGGATCGGGCCTGATCCTGGATCATGTCGATGGCTTCGAGGCAGTCGGCCTCAGACTCGTAGCCCTCAGCCGAGACGGCGATGATGTCCCTGGTGTTCGCGACGAACTTCCAGTGGTACAGCCCGTTGGACTGGTAGACCAGGAACTGCTGTCGAATCGGCATCCTGGAATCCAAGGATACCGCGGCGCCACCAAAAAGTCGCGAAAATGCGGGACTCGCTGAGCTCTACCCCTTGACGCTGGCCTCGTAGTCGATCGGCTTGGACTCGAAGAAGTTGATCAGCTCGGGCATGTCGGTCTGGGCCACGAGCCACTTGGCCGGGTTCTTGTCGCCGTAGATCTTCTCGAAGCCGATCTTCTGCAGGCGCCGGTCGGCGATGTAGCGGCAGTACTGCCCGTAGACACTCTTGTTGAGGCCCAGGATGCCGTCGGGCATGGCTACTTCGGCGTACGCCGTCTCGAGCTCGACCGCCCTGCTGATCAGGCCGGTGATCTCGGAGCGGAACTCGGCAGTCATGACCTGCGGGTTCTCGGCGATGATCGCGGAGATCAGGTCGACGCCGAACGCCAGGTGGATCGATTCGTCCTTGAGGACATAGCGGATCAGGGTGCCCAGCCCCTTCAGCAGGCGCCGGCGCTCGAATGAGAGGCCGACCATGAAGCCGGTGTAGAAGAAGATCCCCTCCATGATCACGTAGTAGCCCACCAGGTTGCGGATCACGTGGCGCAGCCGGTCGTCCTCGTCGGTGAAGTTGCCCTCGATGAGCGCCCTGGTCAGCTCGGTCTCGAACTTCTCCTTGGCCGCCATCTCCGGACACGTGGCGTGCATCTTGAAAATGGCCTCCCGGTCCAAGTTGAGCGTCTTGATCACGTAGTCGAAGGTGACGGTGTGGTTCATCTCCTCGTAGGCCTGCCGGCCGAGGTAGAGCCGGGCCTCCGGAATCGGCAGCTGCGGGTACAGCGCCATGACCAGGTTGTTGGCCACGAGACTTTCAGAGGTACAGAAGAACCCGAGCATCCAGGTCACGTAGTGGCGCTCGACATCGGTGAGCACCGAGTTCCACTGCTCGACATCCTCGGAGAGCGGGATCTCCTTGGGAAACCAGGTGTTGGCGCAGCCCTGGTCGAAATAGTCGAGGGCAAACGGGTACTTGATGTCGCCCAGCTCCACTGCGTCGTAGGTGGATTGCCAGCTTGCCGCCCGGCGTGAATCCAGGGAAGTGACCGGCCGCAGGTCGTCGACGTCCTCTTGTTTGGTGGCCATGATTTCCACTCCTTCTCCCAGCAAAGCCGGGACTGCATTAAACCATTTTACCCCAATATGTCGTGGGTAGGGGAGGTTGTAAGCCCACATCTTGGGGATAGACCCTAATTACATACGCGTACTTACAAAGGTGTCAAGGGGCTACAGACAAAAAGCTTAAAATTCCGTTCTGCGACCTGGAGACGAACATGTGTTCGATCATTATGGCACACACAGAGGCGCGATGCTAAGCGAGTGGGGAACCATTAGAGCGGAGAGGAGCCTATGGGTACCGGAGGGTTGCGATGAGGGCTGCGGCGATCGAGGAGTTCGGCGGGCCCGACAAGATCAAGGTGATGGATCTGCCCAAGCCGGTTTTCGGACCCGACTGCGTGCTGATCAAGGTCGCCGCGGCGGGAGTGAACCCGATCGACTGGAAGACTCGCGAGGGGCGCCAAACCTCTCGCTACCCTCACCACTTTCCTCTGATCCTGGGTTTCGATGCGGCGGGCGTGGTCGAAACGGTGGGGGCTGCAGTGACGAAGTTTCGCCCGGGGGATGCCGTTATCGCTTACGCCCGAAAGTCGTGCGTGGAGTGGGGGACCTATGCAGAGTGGGTCGCGGTCGCGGAGGAAGCAGTGGCGATTGCCCCGGGCTCGGTCGATCTGGTCCACGCCGCGGCCTTGCCGCTCTCGGCTTTGACCGCCCGGCAGATCGTCGACGCCCTTCAAGTCAAGCGGGGCGAGCGGGTTCTGGTCCACGGAGGCTCTGGAGGCGTAGGCACCTATGTGCTCCAACTCCTGAAGGAGCTCGGCGTCGAGGTGCTCGCCACGAGCGGGCCCATGGGGCAGTCCCACATTCAGGGGCTCGGCGCCATCCCTCTCGACAGGCACTCAGACGTGGCCGAACAAGTTCGTTCTGTAGCCTCGGAAGGAGTCGACGCCATCGCCGATCTCGCCGGGGCCGACGCGGTGCAGCCAACTCTTCCGATACTGAAGGACGGAGGCCGGATCGTTTCGATACTCCTGCCGCCCCCCATCGGAGACGAGGAGACGGGAAGGGGAGTCACCGGACGATATGTTTTCGTGCGCCCCTACGGCGATCAGCTTGCTGATTTGGTCAAAAAAGTCGACTCGGGCCTCCTGACCATCCACCTGGAGCGCACCTACCCCCTCGAACAGGCCACCGAGTCGCACAAAGCCCTTCAAGGCGGAGGCATCCGGGGCAAGATCGCATTGATCGTCTGAGGTCACTCCGCCTCGATCTCGCCTTCCGGAAATGGCTGCTCTGTTCCTTGTGAAGGGTAGCCCTGGAGCACAGCTGCACAGTTGCCACGTTGGACCGTGATTTCGCCCGATTCAGCTCGGGTGCAGCACCTGCGCCCCGGCGGGGATAGGGGCTCCGCTCAACCAGGCAATCCTCCGCGATAATCGCGGGATGGGTCACTCCCATTCCCACTCTCACGGCTCCGCCCACGACTATCCCCTGCCGGTGCAGACCCGCCGGCTTCTGTTCGGATGTGTAGCCTCGCTGATGCTCGCGACCCTGATCGGTCTGGCGATTCTGTGGCCCAGGGGCGACTCGCCGATCTCCAGCACTGCCGATTTTCCGGGCGGCCTGGTCAAAGCGAAGGTCATCGATCTGGATCCGATCTGCCGGCGGGAGGGCGAGGAGCCGGATGTCGCATGCCAGATGGTGAATGCGGAGCTGCGCAGCGGCAACAGAAAGGGGGAAGTCGTGTCCTTCGAGCTGGCCGACGGGGTTGCTCCCACGCCCATCGAGCCGGGCGACAAGATAGTCCTGGCGCAAGCCACGGAGGCTCCCGAGGGGCAACAGTTCTACTTCACCGACCGTGACCGTGGCCTCCCGCTCGTTCTGCTTGCGGGGATCTTCGCGCTGGCGGTGGTTGCCCTCGGACGGACGAGGGGACTCGCCGCCCTCGCCGGATTCGCACTCAGCCTGGCGATCCTCACCGTCTTCATCCTTCCGGCACTGCTCGCCGGATCCAACCCTCTGGCCGTCTGCATAGTGGGGGCGGCCGCGGTCACGTTGGTGGGTCTTTATGTGGCCCATGGCGTCAATGTCAAGACGACGACTGCGCTGCTGGGCACCCTGGCCAGTCTGCTGATAACTGCGGCGCTGGCCTGGCTGTTCGTGAAGGTGGGAAGGTTCAGCGGCCTGTCGTCGGAGGAGGCCACCTTCCTAAACATCTCGGCCAGCCAGATCAACCTGGAAGGCCTGCTGCTGGGAGGGATCATCATCGGCGCCCTGGGCGTCCTGGACGATGTGACGATCACTCAGACCTCGGCAGTTTGGGAGCTGAGGAATGCCAACCCGGAGCTGGATGCCCCCGATCTCTATCGATCCGCGCTCAGAATCGGGCGAGACCACATCGCATCGACGGTCAACACCCTCGTTCTGGCCTACGCCGGCGCCTCCCTGCCGCTGCTGATCCTGTTCTCCGTCGGGGGTCTCGGAATGGGCGACGTCCTGAACGGCGAGGTCGTAGCCGAGGAGGTGGTCCGCACCCTGGTGGGCAGCATCGGCCTGGTTGCGTCGGTCCCGATTACAACGGCGATGGCGGCCTGGATCGTCACGCGGAGAGAAGCGGGTTAGGTCTCGCTATCGGCTGCCTGACCGCCACTCGTCGTCCAGGCAGTCGAGCCTTTCCAGTTGTTGGCTGGCCCGGATCCGGGATGTGCCGTGCTCTATGTCGACCATCGATATCATTGAGGCCTGCGGCGGCACGAGATCTTTACCTATGCCAATTTGGAAAACGGCCTCAGCGTGAGCATCGGCAAAGTTTTTCTCCAATGTGAGGGTGGCTCCTCCTTGGTCTGAGGGACACTGCCGGCCGACAACCGTCCACCCCGACCGTTGGGCAGTTCGTTCGATGGTGCCAAAAGCCCGGCTGGGCTCCTGGCGAAGGTCGAAGGACTGATTGATACCGGTTCCGAAGTAGTCGCAGATAATGCATATATAGAGGCCGATCTCCTCGCTTTGCGACCTGAGACTGAACCCCTCGGAGCTGAGGTTTAGCAGGGGGTCCTTTCTGAGGATCGCCAGATTCTCGTCAGCGTAGGGGTCCGGACCCTGGCGATCGTCTTCTGTGGTAAAGAACACCACCGCGGCGATCGCTGTGAAGACCACCGATCCAGCAAGGAACAGTCCGGCGTACAAAACTCCCCGGTTGCGCCGGGAAGCCTCCGGCCGAGGAGACCTCCTCGTAAAGCTCACCGCGTCGGCTTCCTCATAAGGTTCGGCGCTTGATCACGACCTGTTCATGCTCGAGCAGCCAGCGCTTGCGGTCCATGCCCCCGCCGTAGCCCGTCAGCGCTCCGTTCGATCCGATCACCCGGTGGCAGGGCACGATGATCGCGATCGGGTTCCGGCCGATGGCCCGCCCCGCCGGCCGGGCAGCCCTCGGGTTTCCCGCCCTGGTGGCGATATCGAGGTAGCTCACGGTTTTGCCGTAGGGGATCTCGCTCAACGCTTCCCAAATCCGGCGTTGAAACAAGGTGCCCTGCGGGTCGAGCTTGAGGTCGAACTCGGTCCGCTTGCCCTCAAACCACTCCTCTAGCTGGGCGACGGCCACCTCGAAGGCTCCGGGGCCGTCCCACTCAATCGGCGGGTGCTGCGGAAAATACAGTCCGGAGACCGATTCGCCGTCTCCGGTGATCAGCAGATCGCCCAGCGGCGTCGGAATCACTCGCGTAAGGATCATAGTCAGCCCCTTTCGTCGGACAGGCTCAGCCACAGATGGTGAAGTGCGTAGGAGCGCCATGGACGCGAGCGCTGGGCCATCGCGGCAGCGGATTTCGGATCGCCTCTGGCTCCCAGGCGTTCGAGTGCCTTTCGGATTCCCAGGTCCGAGGGCATGAACACGTCCTGGTCCCCCAGGCCCCGGAGGCGAATGTAGGCCGCGGTCCAGGGACCGATTCCGTCGAGCTCGATCAGCTTGGCCGAGACCTCCTCCCTATCGGCTCCCGGGTCGAGGACGATCTTTCCGTCGGCAAGCGCCTGAGCCAGCCCGACCACGGAACGGCCCTTTGCCCGCGTCATCGGCAGGGTTTCGGGGTCCATCGCTCCCAGGGCGTCAGAAGAGGGAAACAGGTGGGTCAGGGTGCCCGAGGGGGCCGGGAGGGTCACGCCGGCCGATTGAACCAGACGGGCCGCCTGGGCCCGGGCGGTGGCGACGCTCACCTGCTGTCCCAGAACTGCGCGGATGGCCAGCTCGTTTGCGTCGGCGGCTCCGGGGGACCTGAGTCCCGGGTGCCCGGCAATCATCTGCCCCAGGATCGGATCGGCCCCGAGCTGATCGTCCACGGCCTTGGGGTCGGCATCGAGGTCCAGCAGGCGGCGGCTGCGCTGCACCGCGGCTGCCAGGTCCCGCACGTCCTCGAGGCTCAGCTTGCATGCGACGTGATCGCCGGCGTGGTGAAGCTCGACGATCGCAGTGCCGTAGGGGAGAGTGAGAGTCCGCCGGTACGATAGCGAGTCGCCGGACTCCACCCCCGGAATCGCCCTGAGAGCGAGGAACCCGAACAGCTCCTCGGCAGCAAGGGGGGACCGGTACGGCAGACGAATGGCGATGGTTCCGGCCGCACCCCGAAGGCCGTCGACCGGAAGCGCCCGCTGCCTGAGCGCGGTGGGAGTGAGGTCAAAAACCGATCGAATTGTCTCGTTGAACTGCCTGATGCTTGCAAAACCTGCGGCAAAAGCCACCGAAGTTATCGGAAGATCGGTCGTTTCCAGGAGGAGCCGCGCCGCCTGAGCACGCTGTGCTCTGGCGATCGCCAGCGGTCCTGCGCCCACCTCTGCGAGCAGCAGGCGGTTGAGGTGCCGTTCGCTGTATCCGAGACGGCCGGCCAGATCGGCGACGCCGCCCCGGTCCACCACTCCGTCGGCGATGAGCCTCATGGCCCGCCCCACCAGGTCCGCCCTGTAGTTCCACTCCGGGGAGCCCGGCGACGCGTCCGGCCTGCATCGTTTGCAGGCTCGGAATCCGGCGCCGTGGGCAGCGGCCGCCGAGGGGAAAAATCTGACGTTGGCACGTTTGGGCGTCATCGCCGGGCAGCTCGGGCGGCAGTAGATTCCGGTGGTGACTACCGCGGTGAAGAACCAGCCGTCGAATCTGCTGTCCCGGCTCTGGATGGCACGAAAACAGAAGTCGTCGTCGAACATGGAATCCACGATAGCGGCCCTGACGGGCAATGACTAGCGGAAATCAGACATCGCGGTCGGGCCTTGCTTTATTGAGGTTCCGGCCCTAACCCCAGCATTTTGACCAGGAACCTACGGTCGCAGGACTGGCAGTGGTAGTGGCCCGCGGCCTCGCCGTCGGGAACGAAGTCCTCTTCTCCGCAGAACGGGCAGTAAAAAGGCTGGGCCCGGGCCGTACCCTCAGGTTCAGGCACCGGGCCGCGGAGGCGTGGTTATCACTTTCAATGGGAGCGGTTGATGGATGCCGCACTCCACCTTCAGGTTCCCCGCCCACCGCCCCTCCCTGCCGCTGCCCGGAACGGTGCAGGGCACGCACCCTATCGAGTCGTAGCCTTCCAGCCGGAGCGGGTTGACGATCAGATCGTGCTCCTCGATGTAGCCGTCCACCTGCTGATCGGTCCAATCGACTATCGGGTTGATTTTCACCAGCTCCCTCACCGGATCCCACTCGAGCGCCTTGGCGTTGGCCCGCGTCGGGGAGTCTGAGCGGCGCAGGCCAGTGATCCAGGCCCGGTTGCCTATGAGGAAGTTGTTCATTGGGATGACCTTGCGATCTTCGCAGCAGGCCGTGTAGCCCTCCTCGGACCAGATCCTTGGGTTATCGATGGGCTCGAGCATGACCAGGTCGAGGTTGTAGCGCTCCCGGATCCGGTTAGAGGTTGCCAGAGTCTCATAAAAGTGGAACCCGGTCTCCAGAAAGAAGACTTTGATCCGGGGCTCGATTTTCCACGCCAGGTCGATCAGCACCGCATCCTGCATGGAGCTTGCCAGGACCACATCGGGGAAATATTCCGTTAGCGCCCACTTCAGAATCTCCTGGGCGGGCGCGCCTTTGAAGTTCGGAAGCTGCGGCCCGGGCGGAGCGTCCAGCAATCGCTCCGTTTTGCTCATTTCAGCCAGACTTCCGGTGCCCTGATCGCCCATTGGTGGAAAGCCTCCCCATCGTGGCGAGTGGACATGTAGCGCCTGAGAAGCCCTTCGACGTAGTCGGCAAGCTGGTAAGCGGGCACCTTCACGCCTTTGACCTTGCGGCCGAACCGGTTGTCCTCGCCCAGGTGGCCGCCGAGGTGGACCTGATAGGCGTCCGCCTTGGTGCCGTCGGGCTTGGTCATGAGCGAGCCCATCAGCCCGATATCGGCGACCTGGAATCGGGCGCAGGAGTTGGGGCAGCCGTTCACGTTGATTCTGATCGGCTCGTCGAAATCGGGAAGCCGGTCCTCTAGCTCCCGGTACAGCCAGTCGGCGCGGTGTTTGGTCTCCACAATCGCCAGCTTGCAGAACTCGATCCCGGTGCAGGCCATCGTCCCTCTGCGGAACACGCTGGGGGTCACCCGGAGGTCCATGTTCTCGAGGATTCCCACCAGCTCCTCGACCTTGGCTTCTGGCACGTCCAGGATCACCATCTTCTGCTGAGTCGTGTTCCTGATCCGCCCCGACCCGTACTCATCGGCCAGATCGGCCACCCGGCGGAGCTGCTGGGCGGAGATCCGTCCTGCTCTGGGGGCAAACCCGACGTAGAAGTTCCCGTCCCTCTGGGCGAACGCCCCCACGTGGTCGCGCTGGGCGGTGGTGGAGGGTGCCGGGGCGGGCCCATCGGGCAGCGAATGGCCGAGGTACTCCTTCTCCATTACCTCTCGGTAGCGCTCGGGGCCCCACTCCGCCATGAGGAACTTCACCCGGGCGCGGTTGCGAGCCCGGCGGAATCCGTAGTCTCTGAAAACGCCGGCGACGGCACCCCAGACCTCCTCCACCTGATCCGGCTCGACGAAGACCCCCAGCCTCTTGCCGAAATGCGGGTTCGGGCCCAGGCCCCCGCCCACCCACAGGTCGTAGCCGGCGCCACCGCCGTTCTGTACACCCACGAAGGCGATGTCGTTGATCTCGTGCTGGGCGCAGTGCTGCCCGCATCCGGAGATAGAGGTCTTGAACTTGCGGGGGAAGTTGGAGAAGGCGGGGTCAAGAAGATACCGGTCGCGCACGCCCATGAGAATGGGAGTGGAATCGAAAAGCTCGTCGTTGTCGACTCCGGCCAGAGGGCATCCGATCATCGTGCGAGGGGTGTCCCCGCACGCCTCGGCGGTCGTGAGGCCGGCGCCCTCGATGATCTCAAAGATCGCCGGCACGTCCTCGATGCGGATCCAATGGAGCTGGAAGTTCTGGCGGTCGGTGACGTCGGCCACGCTGCGGCCGTATCGCTCCGAGATGAAAGCGCAGGCTCGAAGCTGGTCCGAGGTGAGCTGCCCTCCATCGATACGGATCCTCAGCATGAAGAACTCGTCCTCGAGCTCGTGAGGGTCGCTCGCTGCGGTCCGGCCTCCCGGAATCCCCTGGCGCCGCTGGGTGTAGAGACCCCACCAACGCATCCTGCTGCGGAGATCGTCGGGCCAGATGGAGGAGAACCCATCCTTGGAGTAGGTGGTCATAATGCGGTCGCGGACCGTCAGACCGTCGGCATCACGTTTGATTCTCTCCGCCTTGTTGAGCGGCTCACGGTAACCAAGCGCCCACTGGCCTTCACCGAATCGAGCCATGGTCACCGCCCTCGCTTTTCGAATAACAACGTTTCCCCTGTGCTAAGCATACAATTTCGGGATGAGTTTGACCTGGCAACAGGTGGCGGCTTGGCGGCTGCGCAGGCATCACCTCCATGAGAGAGCTCCTCGCACCTCAATGTTAGAGGTCGCCGGCACCTTGTGCGGCCTTCACGCCCAGCTGATGTCCTCGGCGGAGCTGACTCTGTGGGCCCGGGTGAAGGACCTCGGCGCCGGCGACGTCGCATCCGCTCTGTGGGAGGAGCGAAGCCTGTTCAAGACCTGGGCGATGCGCGGCACCCTGCATCTGCTTCCGTCGGCCGAGTATGCGATGTGGCAGGCCGGGTGGTCAACCTACGACCACTACCTGAAGCCCGGCTGGTTCAAGTACTTCGGTATGACTACCGATGAGTTCGAGCAAATGGTCGAAGCAGTCGGCAAATCGCTCGACAGTGAAATGCTGACCCGCGAACAGCTGGCCGCACGGGTCTCCGAGACGACCGGCTCGCCCGCTCTCGGCGAGAAGATGAGGGGGAGCTGGGGCGCTCTTTTGAAGCCGGCATCCTTTCAGGGCAAGCTCTGCTTCGCGCCCAACCTGGGACGAAACGTGCGATTTACTCTGCCGCGATCGTGGCTGGCAGAGCAGAGCGCCATCGATAGTCAAGAGGCTCTCGCCGCGATCACGAAGCGATTCCTCGAAGCCAACGGACCCGCCACGCGGGACGACTACGGCCGCTGGTGGGCGATATCGCCTGCCCAGGCGCTCCGACGGATCAAGATGCTCGGCGACGAGGCCGTTGAGGTCGAGGTCGGGGGCTCGCCGATGTGGATGCTCGCCGAGCACGTGGAGGAGGCGGGGTCGGCCGCAACGACATCGGCGGTGAACCTTTTGCCGGCGTTCGATCAGTACGTCATTGCGGCCACACGCCACGTGGAACACCTTTTGCCCGGGCCCTTCAAGCCCCGGATCTACCGTCCGCAAGGGTGGATCTCGCCGGTACTGCTGGTTAACGGACGGATGGATGGCGTGTGGCAATTCGAGAAAAAGGGGAACCGGTTGGTGGTTTCGGTCGAACCATTTGTGAAACTTTCCGGAGGGGTGAAGGAGAGGGTGGGAAGGGAGGCCGAGAGCCTGGCGCAATTCCACTCGGCCGGCGACGTTCGGGTTGAGTTTGCTTCGTAGGAATTGTTATGAGTCCGGCCGGCTCGGCCGGCTGATGAGAAGCTTCCCGAAGGACTACGCGGCCCAGGTGATCTTGCCCAGCTCGGCGAACGAGCCAAGATTGGGGTGGCTGGGCACCACCCTCAGCGAGAACCCGTACCGTCCGGCCACCTCACAGGCGAACGAGCCCTGGAAGTTGTACCGGCCGGGCTCGGGCTCGGGCCCGACCAGCTCCATCATCACGGTCTGGGTGTCGTAGAGCTCGTCACCGGGCCCCACCTGTCCGTGGATGAGCTGCACGGCGACGTCCTCGGGATTGAGCTCTCCTAGCTCGAGGATTGCAGTGACCTCTCTTACGTCCCCTCGATTGGCGAAGCTCGGGTCGCCGTTTTCGACCGAATGGATGGCTACCTGGCTCCATACCCTGGTCACGCGGCCCTTCCACTCGGCCAGGGCCTTGGCCAGCTTGAAGTCGTCGCCGTGGAGCGTGTCCGCGCTTGCGGCGAGCGGCTCGTACATCAGTGTCAGGTAGTCGCGGAGCATCCGGGAAGCGGATACCTGAGGCGCGAGCGACTTGAGCGAGGCCTTGAGCATCTTCACCCACTCGTTGGGTACCGAGGTATCCCTGCGCTCGTAGAACCTCGGCACCACCAAACGCTCGAGGATGTCGAAAAGGCTGGCAGCCTCGACCGCATCCCTCTTGGCCTGGTCGGGATAATTTTCGGCAGAGGCGATCGCCCAGCCGTTCTCGCCGTTGAACATCTCGTCCCACCAGCCATCACGGATGGAGACGTTGAGCACCCCGTTGAGCGCGGCCTTCTCCCCGCTGGTGCCGCAGGCTTCCATCGGACGGCGCGGGTTGTTCAGCCAGACGTCGGAGCCCTGGATGAGCATCCGGGCAGTGGCCATGCTGTAGTCCGGTAGAAAAACCACCCGTTGGCGGATCTGCGGGTCATGGGAGAACTGGACTATCTGGCGGATCATCCCTTTGCCGATCTCGTCCTTGGGGTGGGACTTGCCCGCGACAACGATCTGGACCGGTGTTTCGTTGTTCAATAGCAGGGCCCGCAGGCGCTCGGGGTATTGAAACAACAGTGTCGCCCGCTTGTACTCGGCAAATCGGCGGGCGAATCCTATGGTCAGCACCCGGGGATCAAGGACCTTGTCGGCCCAGTCGACGTCCATTCCACCGGCCCCGCCAGCAATCAAGGAGCTCTTGAGAATCCGCCGGGCATTCACCACCAGTTTTTCTCGGACGCTCTCGCGCACGCGCCAGATCTCATCGTCGCGGGCTGCGTCGATGGCGGACCACCTCTCGTTGCCGGCCTCGTCCCACTCCGGCATCACGTAGCGGTCGTAGAGCTTGGCCATTCCCGAAGCCACCCAGGTGCGTGCGTGGACCCCATTCGTCACCGACCCGATCGGCACCTCCTCAACCGGCACCTCCGGCCAGAGCTTGTGGAAGATCCCCCGGCTAACCTCCCCGTGCAGCTTGGACACGGAGTTGGCCCGGGCGGAGAGTCTGAGTGACATGTAGGCCATGTTGAAAGGGCTCGACGGGTCGGCGCCC
>JBBDRH010000027.1:0-2079 GCA_040905645.1 Actinomycetota bacterium | reverse complement strand
TCGACAACCAGATCAAGATCAGAGGCTTCCGCATCGAGCCCGGGGAGATCGAGTCGGCCATCGGCCGCTACCCGGGGGTGAGCGCAGCTGCGGTCATCGCCCGGGAGGACGCAAAGGGTCAGCGGGGCCTCGCCGCTTATGTGGAGGCCTCATTGGATGTCTCGGCAGGTGCAGGCACCGGCGGGGGCAACGGAACTCCGGTGGAGGAGGCTTTCGTCACCGATCTGCGCAGCCAGCTGCGGGAGTGGCTACCCGACCATATGATTCCCGCTTGGATCGTTCTCATGGAGAAGCTGCCGCTCACTCCGAACGGCAAGCTCGACCGGCGCGCTTTGCCGTCGCCCAATCAGGCTGCCGCACAGCCTGACTCGATCGACCAGCCCAAAACCGAGGTGCAGAAGCGGATAGCCGCGATCTGGTCGAGGCTGCTGGGGGAGGAGAAGGTAGGGCTGAAGGACAACTTCTTCGATCTAGGCGGCCACTCGCTGCTGTTGTTCGAGATGCAAAACGCACTCCGGACGGCGTTTGGTGCAGAGATACCGATCGTCGACCTGTTCCGGCTCACCACTGTCGAAGAGCTCGCCGTGCGATTCAGCGGCACCGAGCGGCACGAGAGCTCTCTGTCGAAGGTCCGGGATAGGGTGGAGAAGCAGCAGGCATCCCTGCGCAGACAGCGCCAAAGAGTGGCTGGATTAAGGGAGGAGGCGACAGACTCCGATGACTGAGATCCAGGACGAAGCTTTCGAAGCCATTGCCGTCATCGGCATGGCCGGCTGTTATCCCGGTGCCAGAAACTTGAACGAGTACTGGGACAACCTGTGCCGGGGGGTGGAGTCGATATCGGTTTTTTCGAACGAGGAGCACGAGACTCCCATCTGGGCGCCGCAGGAGACTCCGTGGATCAAAGCGAAGGGCATCCTTTACGACACCGAGCTGTTCGATGCGGGCTTCTTCGGTTACACGCCGGAGGAGGCCAAAGCCATGGATCCGCAGCACCGGCTTTTCCTGGAGCGGGGCTGGGAGGCCATCGAGCAGGCCGGCTACGACCCCGAGCGCTACGACGGCTCCATAGGCGTCTTCGCGGGAGTCAGCACCAACACCTACGTGCTGGCCGGGATGCGGACCCAGGGCCGCGGGGGGCCCGCGATGTTTACCGACAAGGACTTCCTGGCAACCCGCCTCTCCTACAAGCTCAACCTCACCGGTCCCAGCGTGGTCGTACAGTCGGCCTGCTCGACCTCGCTGGTCGCCGTTTGTATGGCCGCCCAGAGTCTGCTGAACTACCAGTGCGATCTGGCCCTGGCGGGTGGGGCTTCGGTATGGGTTCCGGTCAAGTCCGGCTACCCGTATCAGCCCGGCTGGCCGATGTCGCCCGACGGCCACACCCGTGCCTTCGATGCCCAGGGCCGGGGATTCGTGCCGGGCAGCGGGGTGGGAGCCGTCTTTTTGAAGCGGCTTTCCGAGGCCGTCGCCGACGGCGACCACGTCTGGGCAGTCATCAAGGGCTTCGCCGTCAACAACGACGGCTCGGCGAAGATCGGCTATACCGCCCCGGGCGTGCGCGGGCAGGCCGAGGTCATCGCCATCGCCCAGCAGCTGGCAGGAATCGAACCCCAGACCGTCACCTACGTCGAAGCCCATGGAACCGGGACCGAGCTGGGAGACCCGATCGAGATCTCTGCCCTGACCGAAGCTTTTCGGGCATCCACCGACCGGAACGGGTTCTGCGCCATCGGCTCGGTGAAGACCAACATCGGCCACCTGGACGCCGCGGCGGGAATTGCCAGCCTCCAAAAAACCATTCTGGCGCTCAAGCACGCAAAACTGCCGCCCAGCCTGCATTTCGAGCGTCCCAACCCCAAGATCGACTTTGCGTCCACACCGTTCTACGTGAACACCGAGCTGAAGGAATGGGCTTCCGAGGGCCCCCGGCGGGCGGGAGTCAACTCCTTCGGCATCGGCGGCACCAACGCCCATGTCGTTCTGGAGGAAGCTCCCCCGGCGTCGCCGGTCGAGCCTGCCCGCCCGCATCAGGTGCTGACCCTCTCTGGGCGCTCCGCCGAGGCGCTGGTCGATGCT
>JBBDRH010000026.1:0-12747 GCA_040905645.1 Actinomycetota bacterium | reverse complement strand
GGCAACCCGTGGTTGATTGCCTTGGCCGACCACCACTTGGGAGAGCTTGCCCGCCGCCACGCCAATTTGAGCCGGGCCGAAGATCTGCACCACGAAGCTCTTGCGCTTCGTGTCCGAGGAGGGCTGTTTCCCGGCATCGCAGAGTCTCTCGAGGCGCTCGCTTCCCTCGCCGGGGATCATGAGAGCTACACGGAGGCGGCTCGGCTTCTTGGGGCAGCCTCAGCCTTGGGGGAGTCTATTGGTCTGGCTCCGTGGCCGGCTGAGCAGGCCGGTTACGACGGCGAGTTGGCCCGTGCCCGACAGGCGCTCGGCGATTTGGCCTTTGAAGCTGTATGGGCGGAGGGGCAAGCCCTCACGGTCGAAGAGGCCGTAGCCTACTGCTCGCGGGCACGCGGCGAGCGAAAGCGTCCCTCGGCTGGCTGGGCAAGCCTCACCCCCACCGAGTGCGATGTGGTGAAGCTCGTCGCCCAGGGCCTCACCAACCCGCAGATCGGCCAAGAGCTGTTTATCAGCCGTGCTACCGTCAAGACCCACCTGGCCCACATCTTCACCAAACTATCGATCAGAAGTCGGGCCGAACTGGCGGCGGAGGCTACGCGCAGAGCTGTGTGAAGCCGCCAGCGGACGGTGGCGAACGTTAGTCGGGTCGGTCTCGGTTCTGTGAGGTGGGAGCTGCTAGAGCCCTGCGAACAGATCGCCGGCAGGCTTGTCGCCGAGGGGCTTCCCCCAACCGAGGGTGAAGTACTCCGTCCTCATGAACTCGTCCACGACCTCCTTGGGGAACTTGGCCAGGGGGTTGTCCGGGCCGAACTGGGTCTTGTGTGCATTGGCGGCCCGCCGCTTGGTTTCCAGTACCGAGTTGACGTCGAAGACGACGTCAATCTCCTCGTCCGACTGGCCGGTGATGGGCATGTCCGGCCGGTCGAAGGCGCTGGTATCCAGGCCCAGGGCTTTCAACCGGTCGCGCATCGCCTCAAAGGTGGATTTGCGGATTGCGGTAAAAAAAAGGCGGTCCGGCGTCCAGGGCGGACCTGCATCTGGATACAGCTTGGGGTTGCCGGCCGCTTTGACCGCAGAAACGGTGTGCTTGCTGACCGCAATGTGATCGGGGTGCCCATAGGCCCCCCCGGGGTCGAAGGTCACGACCACGTTGGGTTTCAGCTTGCGCATTCTGGCGACCAGCCGGGGAACTACGTCCTCGTTCTTCGCCTGCACGTAGGCAAGGGGATTGTCGTTTGCTACGGTGCCGGCCATTCCCGAGTCCCGGTAGCCCAGCCATACAAGCTCAGTGACCCCGAGGATCTTGGCTGCCGCCTCCAACTCGGCCTGACGAACCTGCCCCAGGTTCTCCCGAGTGGCGAGCGCCGGGTCGGAGATCTCTCCCTCCTCGCCGTGGGTCGTGCAGATCAGGTGCACGGTTGTGCCTTCCGAGGCGTACTTAGCCAGTACGCCGCCGGCTCCGAAGCTCTCGTCGTCGGGATGTGCAAAGCAGGCGAGCAGTGTGCGGGTCATCGTTGGGCCCTCAGGCTTGGCCAGGTTTGTAACTATAGACCCCCGAGGCTAGGCCCTACCTTCTCGCGGACCCGGCGGTGGTCGAGGCACTTAACCTGGCCCCTCAGGTCCCATCGAAAGCGCCGGTCAACTGACGGCAAGCTCCCCGATTTTTTATGGACCTCGACCGCGAAGAGGTTCACGATGAATAGGCACACCGCACATACCGGCGACGAGGGTGTCCGCTACTCCAGCCCCGGCCTGATCGGCCTGCTCGCGATCATTGCCGGAATCATAGTCTTGTTCACAAAAAGGTACCCGAACGCGCTGTTCAACCTGATCATGGGTTTGAACCGATGGGTCTATCGCGTCGTCGGCTACGCCCTGCTGATGACCGACGCCTACCCTCCGTTTCGGCTCGATATGGGAGGTGCCGAGACGGGACCGGCTGCTCCTGAAGGGCCGGTAATTCCGGAGCCTTCGGCGGGATGAGTGGCTTGACGCCGGAAAATTGAGGACGAAGCGCTTTCTGCGGTCCCGGCGCGCGGGCAGACGGCTCATGGTTTGATGGGGACGTGAACAGAGAGACGCCGGCGGTTAACCGGATGCGTTATCGCACCGCCCGGGGACGCTTCATCATTGCAGCCCTTTTCGGGCTGGTGGGAAAGGGATCCTGGGCGGACCGGTGGCTGTCGTCCAGCGGCTCGGCTATCGCCACAGGGACATCCGAGGCCCCCACGGGCTGCGCTGGCTTGCCCACCGGCATCGGCGGCATCCAAACGCCAATTGGGCAATTCAGGGTGGCCGCCCCCCGGGCGGCAGATGTGTCAAGTGGTCGGCTGGTCAGACTGAGGGGTTAGTGTTTAGCCGAAATGGTTCACGCAATCCTTGAGCTCAATCCAATGTCGAAGCAAATTCAAGGACAGTCGTGGCGAATGCTTCGGGTTGATGAATGTAGGTGTGGTGTCCGCAGTCTTCCAGCTCGATAAGCGTTGAGCGTGGTAGAAGTTCAGCGAGGTGCGGTGCGACCAGTTGAAACGCCGCCGGGGTTGAATCGCCGCGGATTACCGCGCAGGGGACTCGAATCTGCGCGATCTCCTCGGCCTCGATCGTGTAACCAGTGCCCTCCAGAACCGTGAGGAGCGCCGCATAGTTTGCTCTCATCCGCTTGCGCTCCGTTTCACCGGTCTTGGCCCACCCTTCCGAATCGATGTGTTGAACAAAAGTCTCGACCGCTGCCTGGGGTCCACGCGCGGCAACTGCTTCTCGGACGAGTGTGGATGCTCGTGAGACGAGGACCTCGCCCTCGTCGGGAACCAGAGAAAAGAGAGCGGGCTCGGAGAGCAATGCGCCCCGCACCAGTTCAGGGAATCGACGCATTAGCTCAATTGCGACGACTCCGCCTATGCAGGAGGCAACCACCAGACAAGGCGCCATGCTCAGCTTGCCAATGAGGCCGGCGGCGTCGCGCGCATGTAGTCCAGGCTCCGATGAAACACATGATCCTCTGAGGCTGCGGGTGTACCCGCGGCGGTCGTAGGTCACGCACTTGAAATGCGGAGATAGGCGCGCAACCTGTTGATCCCAGGTGTTTGCGTCGGTTACCGATCCGTGGATGAAGAGAATCGCCGGTCCGCGGCCTTGTTCCCGGTAGTAGAGCTCGCATCCGTTGACCGCTGCAGCGGGCATCTAAGTGGCGATCAGCGCGCTGAGAAAGTGGGCTTGATATTTTGGTTCAGCCGGAACAGGTTGGTCGGATCGTATTTGTTCTTCAGGGCGACCAGGCGCTCGTACTTGGCGGGCCCGTAAGCCTCCCGAACCCTGTCCTCTCCCTCGTCTCCCAAGAAGTTGACATAAACGCCGCCGGTTGAAAACGGTCGAACCGCCGACCATAACTCCCGCGTCCACTGCATATGCCTGCCTGATTCGTGCGGGTCGACCCATCTCGAGTTGATGTTGATCACCCAGGGTGCGCTTCGATGGCTCATCGCCGAGTCCTCTTCTCCCAGGCGTCCGAAGGCCCCACCAATCGGAAACACCTTGAGGTCGGAGAGGGGCGAGGTTATTTCCGCAGCCTTCGAGAGAACAGTTTCAATGGCGTCGTCGGGCAGCCCGCTGAGGTACTGCGCTTTCCAGTAGTTTTGGAACCCGGGAAGCCAGCCGGCGTCGAGCATGCTCTGGAGCTGCGTGTACGGGCGCATCGCAACGAGGTTGGCCAGGGGTTCTCCCATATCGCTCAGCGGGCTCAAAAACTCGAGCCCCTCCTCATGCTCGCCCACCCAGCAGACTCCCAGGATCACGATGCTGGTCCCGTGCACCTGCGCAGGCAGGAAAGGTGCAGGCGGAGCGAGCTTCAGGACGGAAGCGGAGAAGAGTTCATCAGGTGCCGACGCCAGATGGTCGCGCTGGATCCTTAGAAGCTGGTGGGCGTGCTCCGCGGAATAGAACATCATCCCGCCGAGCACTTCGGGTCCGACCTGATGCAGCTGGAACTCGAACGAGGTCGCGATACCGAAATTTCCTCCGCCCCCGCGCACTCCCCAAAAAAGGTCTTCGTTCTCACTCTCGCTTGCTCTGAGGTGACGGCCTTCGGCCGTGACGACATCCACCGACAGCAGGTTGTCGGATGCGGCGCCGTACTTCCGGCTCAGCCAGCCAATACCTCCACCCAGGGTGAAACCGGCTACTCCGGTCATGGAAACCAGACCACCAGGAGTCGCCAAACCGAAGGCTTGCGCTTCTCGATCAAACTCACCCCAGGTGACTCCCGGCTGGACTCGAGCCGTCCTGGTGGCCGGATCGATCCAGATGCCCTTGAGTCCGGAGAGGTCGATAACCATTCCCCCGTCACAGACGGCATTACCGGCGACGTTGTGGCCGCCTCCCCTAACCGCGACAAGCAGGCCGTTATCTCTGGCGAAGCCAACCGCAGCCATAACGTCGGCGGTCCCTGAACATCGGGCGATGAACAGCGGCCTTCGATCGATGCTACCGTTCCAGACCTTGCGCGCTTCGTCGTAGCCGTCGTCATCAGGAGAGATGAGCTTGCCACTCAGGCGCTGCTCGAGCTCCGCGAGATCCGGAAGTCGCGACACCATCGTTCCCGAGCTTTGCATTGTGAGCCTCCTTCTCAACGCTTCTCCTTTGCCAATTGATAGTTGGAACTAGCGGAGATGGCATCGTGGCCCGTACCGTAAAGTAATCCCATCACGACCGAAAAGCCCCATGCGGAGGGCCGAAAGCCTGACAGGCAATTCTGGCCGGCAGAGACTGCTGGAACGTGACGTCGAGCTGGATCACATCTCGTCGGTGCTCGACCTCGCCGCTGATGGCGAAGGCGCAGCGTTGTTGATCCAGGGTCCTGCGGGCGTGGGGAAGACCGAGTTGCTCCAGCATGCGTGCGCTCTCGCTCGCGATCGCGGAATGAACGTTCTGAGTGGTCGAGGTCACCACCTGGAGCGAGATTTCCCTTACGGAGTGGTGCGGCAACTTCTCGAGTCATCCCTGGTTCGAGCCGTCCAGGCCAGTCCTGAGCTATTGCACGGGTCCGCGGGCATGGCGCTGTCGGCGCTGTCGGCCGATCCGATGGTCAACCTGGGCTCTGGGGGTCATCCAGAGCATTTCGAAGCGGTCTCATATGCCGCCCTTCATGGTCTTTACTGGTTCTGCTCGAACCTTTCCGAGCTCGCCCCACTCCTGATCGGCGTGGACGATTCCCAATGGGCCGACGTTCCCTCCCAACGGTTTCTCCTCTACATGGCTCGTCGGTTGGACAATCTTCCGATCGTGATTGTACTGACGCACCGGCAGGGAGAAGGATCGGCCGAGTTGGTGGAGGAGCTGGCATCGGAATCCTCCATCCAGATGTTGCGTCCAAGGCCTTTGGGCCAAGATTCAGTTGCCAAGATGTTGGATTCCTGGCTCTCGGAACCACCGGCCGATGCTTTCGTCTCCTCCTGCCACTGGGCGACCGGAGGAAACCCTTTTATGTTGCGGGAGCTCCTCCTCGGACTCAAGGAGCGCAGGCTGAAACCGACGGGAGAAAACGCTAACCGGATCTCGGAGCTGCGACTGCCGAGTGTTTCGAAGTCAGTGATGAAACGTCTCAAGCAACTTCCTGAAAATGCGATTGAGCTTGCCGGGGCGCTCGCCCTACTCGGCTCCGGGAACTCTCTACAGGATGCCGCCAGGCTGGCCGGCCTGGACCCGGCTGATGCCGTCGGAGCAGTCGATCATCTGGTCGCCATGGATATTTTGAAGCCTGGCCCGACTCTGGAGTTCGTGCATCCCATCGTTAGCGCCGCAGTCTACGATCAGGTGCCTCCAGGGCATCGCCGGCTCCAGCAGGGCAATGCGGCTCGATTCTTGGCGCAGGATGACGCCGCGGTCGATCGGATAGCTGGCCATTTGTTGGAGGCAGAGCCCTTGGGCGATTCGTGGGCGGTGGAAGTGCTTCGGGATGCCGCCGGCCAGGCTATCGCACGGGGAGTACCCCAAAGTGCAGTTGCCTATCTTCGCAGGGCTCTTCTCGAGCCTCCGCCCAAGTCTGTGCGTTCGGAGGTTCTGTTCGAGTTGGGAGAAGCTGAGGTGGCCCTCGATCCGGCTCTCGCCGTGGACCATTTGACTCATGCGCTGGATCTGTCGATCGATCCTTCCAAGCGCGCCACGATCTGCCTCACATTGCTTCGCGCGCTGATGCAGGTAGGAAGGGTGGAGGACGCGGTGGGTGAGGTGAAGAAATGTATTGCCGCGCTCGGTGAGGACGACGCCGAACTGGCCTTGCGCCTGGAAGCCGAGCTCATCTCGGCTCTGCGCCAGGGTCTTGCGACCTCCCCGCTCGCCGACGAGTCAATCGAGCGCTGGAAAGGGCGGGTCGACGGACGTACACCCTCCGAGCGACTCATGCTGACCCACCTTGCGGCGCAGAGTGCTCTGAGGGGCCGCGACGCGGATACGGTCGCCGGGTTAGCTCAGCAGGCCCTTGGGAATGGGCAGCTCCTCTCGGATCAGTCGTCGGCGTCGTCGCTCTACTACCTCCCGGTTTACCAGCTCATCTGCGCCGACCGGTTTGAGCTTGCCGAAGCCCAGCTCGACCAGGCTGCCGGGGATGCGCGCACCCGAGGGTCGCCGCTTGGATTTACCATGGTTTCCGCCTTCCGGTCCTACCTGGCCTTTGCGCGGGGAAACATGGGTGACGCTGAGGCCGAGGCGAGAAGTGCTATCAACGGCGCCGAGCGGCTCGGGTGGACGTACGGCCTGCCCATCGCTCTAGATGGTCTGATCAGCGCATTGGCCGTGCAGGGGAGCTTCGAGGAAACAGAGGAGCTACTTCTAAAGTATGGAATGGCCGGTGCTCTCCCGGACACGGTGCCTTCGCGTCTGCTTCTCTGCTCTCGGGGTCACATTCGGCTGGCGCAATCGCGTAACCAGGAGGCTCTCGACGACTTTCTGGAGCTGACGCGGCGGGAGGAGCAGTCAGGACCCGCAAATCTGTTTCTGACTCCTTATCGATCGCTTGCTGCTCTCGCAACCTTCAGGCTGGGCGAGCCGGAGCCGGCGTGCCGGATGATCGATGAATGTTTGGTTGCAGCCCGCACCTGGGGAGCCCCCAGGATCGTGGCAATGACCCTTCGCAGCGCAGCCGCGATAAAGGGGGGCGAGCACGGCCTTGATCTGTTGAGCGAAGCAGTTGCCTTGATGGATGAGTCGCAGGCCCTGCTCGTACAAGCCCAGTGCCAGGTCGATTATGGGGCTGCCCTTCGTCGCGCCGGGAAGCGCAATGAGTCGTTCGCACCGCTCAGGAGGGGCTTGGAAATAGCCTACCGTTGTCAGGCGAAACCCTTGATTCAACAGGCTCGTGAGGAGCTGATGGTTCTAGGCGCCCGCCCTCGTCGGGGAGCGATCTCGGGAATCGACTCTCTTACCGCCAGCGAACGGCGTGTGGCCCAGATGGCAGCCGAGGGAATGCCGAATCGGGCGATCGCTCAGGCGTTGTTCGTGACCAACCGAACTGTGGAGGTGCATCTCACGCACGCCTACCAGAAGCTCGGGATCCGATCCCGGGATGGGCTTGGTGTCGCAATGAGTAGGGCTTGACATAGCGGTGTGCGGTGCTTCATGCATCGCGTTTCGGTATTACCTGGAAACTTTTCGGTTGCCCCCACGATGCGGCCTCCCTCCATCTGCCTAAAACTACCGGCAAGTTACTGGGCATAAGCCTCCAATCTGAAGGCCCCCAGGACGATCAGCCGAAGGAGGGATGGGAAATGCGATGGTCGAGACTGTTGGTAGTTCTGATGTTGTTGGCAGCTGGTTGCCAGTCACCTGGGTCCACAACACAGTCCGGGCGCGGAACAAGGGAACAGGACTTGAAGCCTGTGGCCCAATCCGAGCACGTTGCCGCACATGCGACCGATGTCTTCACCCCCAGCACCATTCAGTGGTCCGCCGGCCCTGCCTCGCTGCCTCCCGGGCCCAAGATGGCGATCCTGGAGGGAGACCCGGCCAAACCCGGGCTGTTCTTGTTTCGTCTGCGATTCCCTGACGGGTTCCAGGTCCAGCCCCACTGGCATCCGACTACCGAGCACGTAACGGTCTTGTCGGGCGTCTTCAAGCTTGGGCACGGGGATACGTTTGACGAGAGCGCGATGGAGGCCATCCCCGCCGGTTCTTATGTGGTGATGCCCCCCAACACCAACCATTTCGTGCAGATCTCGGGGGAGACGGTCGTCCAGTACCACTCGATTGGGCCCTGGGCGGTCAATTACGTAAAGGCTGCCGACGACCCGCGCAATGCCGCCGGTCAATGATTAAAAGTGCCACTGAGGCAGTAGGGCTGGTCGAGCTAAGCGAGGCCCTGCGATCGGTCGTCTACCGGCTGGCGGGGCTGCTGAGAACCTGCGACGTGGATCGCCGGGTTTCCGTCTCGGATTGGACCATTGGAAAGACTGCAGAGCATGTTGCGGTGGCCTTAGATTTCAGGCCCGCTTCGTCAGGGGAGGGGACAGTCCCCTTTCCCGTCGAGAGGACTTCTTCACGCACGGTGCTGCCCGCTCTCCCGTTAACGCGGCGCCGCTGAAGGCGCAGCCAAGGCGAAACGGTCTCCAACTGGCCGACCGCTTGGTTATCGCCCGGGGCAAGCTGATTTCGTGGGGTAGGAGGCCCGGCGGACGTACTCAGGCCCAAAGTGGCCGCCCACTCGGTACGGAGTGTGCTGCCCATCGCAGAGCGATTGGGCATTGCCGGGTCTGAGCAGGTCGACATCGGGAGGTCGCCGAGCGGATCCGGGGTGAGCTGGTGGCCGGCGGGGTGGTCACGAGCTGGCCTCCGGTTGTCGGCGCCCGGACGCCGGTGTTGGAAAGGTAAACTCCCTCTTAGGGTGAGCGAGGCGAGATGGCGAGGCTGGGCCCTCGTGGGGGCCCAGTTCGTCCTTCTCGCAGTCATCGTGTTTGCGCCGTCCGACCCGGCCTGGGCGGTTCCCGAGCTGCTTCGCATCGCCGGCTGGCTGATAGCGGGCGCCGGCGTGGGCGCGATCGTTTGGGGAGCGAGCAGCCTGGGCAGAGGGATCACCCCTCACCCGGCCCCAACTCCCGACGCCACTCTGCGCACCGATGGCCCCTACCGCTACGTGCGCCACCCGATCTACTCCGGCGTGCTTCTTTTCGCCGCCGGGATCACGCTCGCCTCGGCCAGCGCGCTGAAGGCAGCGGCTTTCGTCCTGCTCCTCGTGGTCCTCTCGATAAAGGCGAGGTTCGAGGAGGGACTCCTCGCCGAACACTTCCCCGGCTACGAGTCCTACGCGCGCCGGACGCCCCGGTTCGTGCCTCGGCCCCGGACGCCCTCAACCTAGTTCACGAACCAGCCGTCGGCTCCCACCGGCACGGCCTGCCCCATGCGCGGGGCGTAGTGCTCGGAGAACACCCGGGTCACCAGCTCCCTGCGGCTTCTCACTCCCACCTTGTCGAAAATCGACTTCAAGTGGTCCTGCACCGTGTGGGGCGATACGAACAGCTGCTCCGCGATCTCCCCCGTCGAGAACCCTTGAATCACCAGGCGCGCGACATCCTGCTCTCGGGCCGTGAGCCCGTATGCGTCTGCGATCAAGGGAGCGATCTGCGGGGGCCGAGCCTGCTCGAGAATAATCGCCACCTTGGCGTCCGGTCCCTCCCCGACCAGAGACCCGTGCATGATCACCCACCGTCCGGACCGGGTGCGGGATCTGGCCTGAGCGGGCTGAACCCCGGCCTGGGGAAGGGCGCCTCGCCGGGTACGGCTGGCTAGAGCGTGAACGATGCTGGGGAGCTCCTTCTCGGCGGTCGATGTGACCACCAGGTCGTCGAGCCAGAGTTGGGCGCTGGAGTTCATCGCCTCCAGGCTGCCGTCGGAAGTCATCAGGATCAGGCCCGGTGAGTTCTCCTGCTCCACCATCCCGACGACCTGCGTGAGGACCGCCCTCTTGATCCCCTGCGCCATGAGCTCGGCGATCTCGGCCAGGGCGAGCGCATCGCCGAGCGCAAAGTCCGGCAGTTGGTCCGACCGGTAAACGGCCATACCTCCCCAGCAGGCCCCATCCTGTCCGAAGGACGCCCGCATCTCGTTGCGAAAGCCGTTCGGCTCGAGGAGCTCCCGAAAGCGGGTGCTGCGCTCCCGGGTCCCGTCGGTTGCCTTGCTCAACACGCCCACGTGCGGGTCATCCTTCCAGAGCACCGAAAACTTGTTGAAGTCCTCCTCGAAGTACTCGTTCTGGGCCAGCCGGGGAACCTGCTCGGGCGGGATCGATCGATAAGGAATGTGGCTGGTGGGTAGGAGGGTGGCCGGGTCGAAGGTCATCCAGCAGCAGCCGTCGTGAGGCACCGCGCGTTCGATGGCTCTCCTGGCGCCGTCGAAAAATGTCGGCAGGTCCGAGGCGTGGTTGCAGAGTGAAGCGATCTCATCGCGCAGCCGGTCGATCGGGTTCCTGGCCATAACAACATGATGCGCCGTGACCGGAGGTTTGTGAATCCCACCTTTCTGGGATTGGCAGATGCCGCTCTCTTTCCTGAGGGCTTGATGTCCGCCTCCGCTGGGATTCCTAGCGAGCGGATTAGCCCGATCAATCATTGCCCTCCCGAACCCCGAGATCCAAAGACCGGCTTCCGGTAACACGAATTCCTGATTGACAGGAGGACGCTCGGCTCCTAGGTTCTGGGCAAGGGCACCCGACGTTAGGAGGACGGTATGGTCGACATTGTTGAAGCTGCCCAGCGGCACGATGATGCCTTCAATGCGCACGATCCCGAGGCCCGCATCGCCGCCATGACCCCGGACACGGAGTTGGTGGTCCCCGGGGGAATCACCCTCAGCGGTCCCGAGCAGGTAATCGCGTTCCTGCAGGTTTTCTGGGAGGCCCTGCCCGATGCCCACATCGCTGCGGCCAACCATGTCGCTGCGGGCGACACGATTGCATTGGAAGGCACCTTGACCGGCACCCACACGGGCACCTTCAGGGCCCCCCAGGGCGATGTCCCGGCTACCGGCAATCGAATCGAGCTACGTGCCGCCGCCTTCAAGAAGATTCGGGATGGGAGGGTGGCCTCGGAGCACCTGTTCTTCGACCAGCTCGATTTCCTGCAGCAGCTGGGCGTCATCCCGCGCTAGGGCCACCTGGAAAGATCCCAGCTTCCTGGGATGGTCTGTCCCCCCTCGCCCCCTTAGCCTGATCCGAGTAGAAGGTCTCGAATAAGGAGGCAGAGATGTCACGCAAGATGTTCGACTGCAGGGACTGGCCGGGAGAGTGCGCCCTGACGATCTCGGGTGATGAGGAAGATGTGGTGCAGGCGCAGTTGCTGCATGGGATAGACGTTCACGGGTTGCACGACACGCCCGAGGTACGTGATCAGATCCGGGCCGCACTGAAGGAAGCGCCGGTCGGCGTCTGAGGGGGAGACCAATGGTCACTTTTAACGTTCGCGAGTTGGATCTCGTGGAAGGCTGGGCTAGCGACGACGACACAGTTCGGGCCAGGTTCGGCGTCCCCATCACGGCTGCCTCCGGAGCAGCGAGCACCAGCGTGATCGACTTCGAGGTCAACCCCGGGAACCGGCTCTCTCCCCATTCGCACACGGCCGAAGAGGTGCTATTTGTACTTGAAGGCACCGCCGAGCCGATCGCCGGAGAGACGACCTTCAAGCTGTGTGCCGGCGGGTTGACCGTAATTCCTGCCAACGTCGTTCACAACGTCGCCAATACGGGGGCCGATACGCTCCGGGCGATCGGCTTCTTGTCGAGTGCCGCAACCATCAACACCTACGAGCACCTCATCATGCCGATGCAAACCCACGTCCTGGTTTTCCCGGTGCCTGCTTAGCGCACAGTCTTGGCCGATGTGTGCCGAGTGCGAAGTTGGGTAGTTTCCTCCTCGACCTAGGGGGACCATGGTGGCACGGGTCGGGGCCTGACGGGCTTAGTCGGCCTGCGGCTCCGGCTCGAGACCGAGAGCTTCGTCGACCGGCATTTGGAAGCTGGACAGCTCGGAGGATTGCAGCTGTTCCCCGGAGTACTTGAGCTGAGGAGCCGCGTAGGCACCCTCTGTAAGTACGTAGACCTCAACTCGCTCAGCTTCCAGGTCGACATACCAGTACTCCGGCACTCCGAAGCGTTCATAGAGCTCACGCTTGCGGACCAGCTCCAGGCGCCGGGTGGAGGGGGAGGAGACCTCTACGACCAGATCCGGGGCATCCTTGATGTAATTCTCCCCGACCTGCGCGGCGTGGGCCGCCCTGATGAACAATACGTCCGGCTCCACCACGTTGTCGTCGGCAAAAAAAACGTCCAGGGGTGCGAAGAAGACCTCGCCTCCGTGCCTCTGCCGGTACGATTCCAGGCGGAAGCTGATGATGCGGACGGCTCGCTGGTGCCTGACGATGGGCGAGGGCGTCACGATCAACTCACCATCGATTATTTCGCGGCGAAGATGGTCGTCGGGGAACGTCGCCAGGTCGGCGTAGGTGTAGCGCCGGGCGGGTGACTCGGCTGAAAGCGCCATAGGGGACCTCCTGATTGCATCCGGCGATGCTAGCCGTTGCCTATGACAGTTTAGGCGCCTAGGCTCTCGAACAACGGACTGTTTGTGTTCCTCAAGAAATTTGAGGGCCCAGACCAGCACTGCGTTTTGCCTTCGACCAATCAGTCGTCAAGAATGAGTTCTTAAGCGGTCGTGAGCAGAACCGGCAACAGCATCGAGGGCAATGGAAGAAGCTGAGGCTCGACGGATCATCG